>CAJAKT010000082.1 GCA_903940375.1 uncultured bacterium
CCATCGGCACGGCGGAGGCCGGCGTCATGGCAAGGGGAAGGGCCACGAGGGCGGCGATGGGCAGGGCGAGGATTCTGGCTGATAGGCGCATGACCTGAGCATACGGTCGGGGTCACCGGCGCAGGCACCATTGGCCTGCCTCTTTCCGTTGAGAGCGCGGGACAGGAATCCTCGACGCCGTGGATCGAGCTGCTGCGTCTGAGCCAAGGTTGAGGCCCTGATCGCGACGATCTTGACGCCCCTGCCCCGTTACAATCGCCGTCATGCACGAGTCGGGGGAGGTCGCTCACGATGGGGAGTTGCTTCGTGCGCTGATCGACCATGTGCCCGCGATGCTGGGGTTCTGGGACCGTGATTGCCGAAACATCCTGGCCAATCAGGCATACGTGGAGTGGTTCGGCAGGACCCCGGGCGAGATTCGCGGGCGTCACATCCGGGAGATCCTGGGCGAGGACATCTACGCCCGAAACCTGCCCTACATTGAGGGTGCTCTCCAGGGCAAGCGGCAGCATTTCCAGCGGACGATCGTTGATGCCGGTGGGCGTACGCGGTTCAGCCAGGCCGACTACATCCCTGATCTCGGGGCGGACGGCGAGGTACGCGGCTTCTTCGTGCTGGTTTCCGACGTCACGCAGCGGGTCGAGGCTGAGCACGAGCTGGCGCGCAAGACCGCGGAAATGGCCGACCTCGCCTCGACGGATGCGCTGACGGGACTTCGCAACAGGCGCGGCCTCGAGGAGGCCGTCGCGGCAAGACGGGATCATGTCGGCAGGCGTGGCGATGAGCCCCGACACGTGGCGGTCATCATGGTGGACCTTGACGGCTTCAAGGTGATCAATGATTCCTTCGGCCACCTAGTCGGCGATACGGTCCTCGTCTGCGCGGCCGATCGGCTCCGCAGTGCTGTGCGGTCCGACGATGTGCTTGTTCGACTTGGCGGTGATGAGTTCATCATTCTCATGGGTGATCGTGAGGGAGGAGCTCAGGCGCAGTCGGTCGGCACCCGGATCTCAGACCTCCTGACTCAGCCGATCGTGCTGGCCGATGACCCCGCGTCGGCGGTGTCGATCACGTGTAGCATCGGGATCGCCGTCGCGGAGGTCACCGCGGGTGACATCCCGCTTCGGGCGCTGCTGGCTGCTGCTGATGGCCAGATGTACCGGTCCAAGTTCTCAGGGCCCGAGCAGCCGCTGGCTCCTGTAGTCGTCACCGACATCCCCTGACCTCACCGCATCGCCTGTCGCGACAGGAGGGATCGGTCAGCGGCGAAGGAGCACGCCAGATCGTGAGCGGGCAGTCGCCTCGTCGTGACGTAAGCCGTGACGGAGTCGTTGATGCAGGCCGAACGGGTGCGCAGCCAGCTGATGTGCTCGGCGGAGTCGTAGCTGATCATGACGGAGCCGGTGAAGATGTTGGCGGCCGCGCGGGCGCCGGCCCACGGGGTGCGGGGGTCCGCGATGGAGTTGACGATGATCGGCGGAGTCGGCAGCGAGATTGCTGCCGTTCGGGGAAGGGACCGGCCCAAGTCGGCCGGTATCCCGGCGCACGTCACTGCCGCAGTCATGGCGGCGACGCCGTTGAGGATCCCGCCCACGTCCGCGGCCTGAGCAGTAATCGTCGAAGCGTCGGCTGCGGTGAGTCGTCCGGGCAGGTCGGCGCAGTCGACGAATGCGGTGAATGCATCGAGTGAGGTCGAGTCATTCGAGGGGAAGGCATCGGCAAGGAGTTCCGCGGCTCGCTCCCGCTGGCCGGCGTCCCGGTCGAAGAGCGCGACGCGGAAGGCCCTCAGGAGATCACGCGTGTCCGGCCAGGAAGCCTGATCGGGGATGGAGTTGAGCAGCGTGTCGGTGAGGTTCCAGCGGGTGACCGTGCGGCCATCGGGCGCGGTGATGACCCGCTGGTCGAGCGCGGCCTGCACGCGTCGCAGGGTTGCGCGCGATCGTGGTCCCAGCCAGGCGGTCATCCGGGCCATACCTGTGGATGCCGCGGAGATCTGTTCGCGTGCGTACGAGCCGGCGGTGCTGGCGGGGTCGATCG
>CAJAKT010000083.1 GCA_903940375.1 uncultured bacterium
AGCGCAGTCCAATCGCGTCAACGGTTGCGGACACTTCCGCGGGCGTGACGCGCAGGGGCAGGTAGGAGTGGCGCAGCTCCTCCTGCGTCAGCCCGTACGTCATCGCCCACTCGTGCAGGCCGAAGCAGCCCGTCATCGGTGGGCGCGAGGCAGCGCCCTCGAGGATTCGAATCGCAACATCGAGGCGCGCGCGACGGGGCTCGAGCCACGTGAGGTCGGCAGTCGCGCCGTCGCCCGTCGATCGATAGCCCGCGAGTTTCAGATAGGCCGCCGCCTGTTCACCCTCGAGTTCGATTCCGAACCCTGGATGCCAGGTCGCGAGCTTGCCCGGCGAATACGGGTAGTAGTCGAAGAGGAAGTCCTCTATCGCGTGCTTCTCGCCGCGAGATGCCCGGTCGAGCCGGCCGGAGACCCATGGTTCCACGCGGGCGCGGTGGCGTGCCTGCTCGGCGAGCCAAGTGGGTTCGTCGAGCCGTACGTGTGCCAGCACCTCACTCGACACGACGCAGCCCCATACCGGCGCAGCCCTGCTCGAGGGCCTCTAGCCCGAAGGCATCGACCGGGCCGAGGGCGCCGGTGGCACTGGCCCGACCGGTCAGCAGCATCGCCGCACCCCAGGCCAGTAGCTCGGCGGTGAGGTCGTACGGGCTCGGGCCTTCGAGCCGAATGCTGCTCAGTTCGCGTCCGACGCCGTCGCGTGTGCGGGCGACGACCACGGTCGTCGCCTTGGCCCGCTCGTTCGCGTCGGGTCCCTCGCCCGTTGCGGTGCCGCCGGCCTTGCCGAGCCCGCTGCTGATCGCACCGCCGAGGACCGGCAGGCGGCTGATCGCGGAGAGGGCGCCGCCGGCGAGGTGCGCGGGTCGGGTCATGCGTCCGGCCCACCCGAGGTAGACGCCGACATCGCGCACGCCCGGATCAAGTCGCGGCAGGGTGAAGTGCTCCGATCCGCTCACGGGCAGGGCGTCCTGTGATTGCCCGGCGACGTCGAAGGTCGCGACGGAACCACGAGTCTCGCTGATCACTCCGTTTCGCAGGGCGAACGCGGGTGCGGAGGCCATGAGCACCGAACTCGCGCGCGTGCCGCTGCTCATCGCCATGCCACCGCGTACGAAGTAGCCGACCTCGACGACGACAGGAATGCGTCCGGCTGCGCGCGCATCCGCGATGGCCAGCGCGCCCGCGAGATTGCCAGGGACGTAGTCGTAGCCGAAGGCGGTGAGCAGTCGCGCACCTGACGCGCGGGCAGGTCCGTCGTCCTGCTCGAAGACCTGCCGGATGAAGGTGGGCTCGCCGGTGGAGTCGACGTAGCCACAGCCCTGCGCGATGGCCGCGTCGATAGCCGGGCGACCGAGGCGGCTGAAGGGGCCGACGGTGGACACGATCACGTCGTCGGGACTGGATACCAGCGCGCGGACGCTCGCCGGATCGTTGACGTCGGCGGCCTGCCAGGTGGGCGCAGCATTCATGGGGCCAAGGCCGGCGAGGTCGCCCGTCAGCGCAACGAGGGCATCGGGTGATCGGCCGGCGAGCACCGGTGCCATGCCGGCACGCGTCATGACCTCGGCAGTCAGCCGACCGGTGAAGCCCGTCGCACCGAAGAGGATCACTCGTCCTGTCACGGCGACGACGCTACCGCCCCTAGAGTTTCGACCATGCCTTCCGGACATGAGTCAGCCTTCTGGCACCCGTTCGCCGATATGTCGGCCGTTGCAGGCCATGACTTCGTCATTGCTTCGGGCGACGGGTGCCACGTCACCACCGAGGATGGACGCGTCTTCCTCGACGCGACCGCGGCCCTGTGGTTCTGCAATGTCGGGCACGGCCGTGCGGAGATCGGCGATGCCGTGCAGGCGCAGATGGCCAGCATCGCGTCCTACTCGAACTTCGGCGACATGGCCACGCGCCCGACCCTGGACCTCGCCGACCGGCTGTCTGCGCTGGCGCCGATGGCCGATGCGAAGGTGTTCTTCACGAGCGGCGGCAGTGATGCGGTCGACACTGCCGTGAAGCTGGTGCGGCGCTACTGGAGTGTGCTGGGCCAGCCCGAGCGCACGGGGATCATCACGCGTACGCGGTCGTACCACGGCATGCACATGGCCGGCACGTCGCTTGCGGGCATTCCCGCCAACCGCGATGGCCACGGACCGCTCGA
>CAJAKT010000084.1 GCA_903940375.1 uncultured bacterium
ACCCAGCGCAGCAGATCGGGGTCGGACGCGGCGTACGGCCGCTGGCCCTGCTCCGTCGCGTACGTGCCGACGACCTTGCGGTGCATGCCGCGCACCCGCGCGCACTCACGATCCGCGGCGGCGGTGTCGCCGAACGTGACGACGGTGAGCCATTGCGTCGTGCCGGCCAGCCGGCCGAGGGCGTCCTGCTCGTAGCGCGAGTGCTGCATCACGCCGGCGAGAGCGCCGGGGTGCAGCGCCTGCATCAGGAGGGCGCGGATGCCGCCGACGAGGGTGGGCAGCGAGCCGTGGACGGCCCAGGGGGCGGAGTCGGGGCCGAAGTAGCCCTCGTCATCACCGTGGGCGAGCTGCTGGACCCAGTCGGGAGCGCCCGTCGGGTCGCCGGACACCATACGTCGGAATCCGGATGCGACGGACTCGCGGGCCGAGTCGACGAGTCCGGTGATCACCTCCCTACCCTCTCCCGCCGGACCCGATGCCGCACCTCGACGACAGAGCGATGGCCCGCACCCAGGAGGAGGAGAGGGTACGGGCCATCGCGGTCGGGGGATCAGGACGTGGATGCCTTCAGGGTCACCGGGATCTCCGACACCGTGCCATTGCGGTCCACCGTCAGGGTGACGGTGTCGCCGGGGGCCTGCGACCGGACCGTGACGATCAGCTGGGTGGCATCTGCCACCACCGTGTCGCCGACGGCCGTGATGAGATCGCCTTCCTGCAGGCCGGCGAGCTCCGCCGCACTGCCCGCGGTGACGGCAGCGACCTTCGCGCCGGGACCCGCGAACTGCATCTCGAGCTGCACGCCGATGACCGGGGTCGCGGACGAGCCGGTCTTGATGATCTCGTCGACGACGCGCTTGGCGATGTCGATCGGGATCGAGAAGCCCAGGCCGATCGAGCCGGCCTGTCCGCCGCTCGCGTCGCCGCCCATCGTCGCGATGGCGGAGTTGACGCCGACGACGGCACCGTTGCCATCGAGCAGCGGGCCACCGGAGTTGCCGGGGTTGATCGCCGCATCGGTCTGGATCGCGTCGATGAAGGACGTCTGCCCGTCACCCTCGCCGCCGGCCGTGACCGGACGGTTCAGTGCGCTGACGATGCCCGTGGTGACCGTGCCGGCCAGGCCGAGCGGCGAGCCAACAGCGATGACGGCGTCACCCACGGCGAGCGCATCGGACGACCCGAGCGGAACGGTGGGCAGGTCGGTGCGGTCGACCTTCACGACCGCGAGGTCGTAGTCGGGGCTGGCCCCGACGAGCGAGCCCTCCGCGGTGCTGCCATCGGAGAACGCCACCTCGATCGAGCCACCGTCGGCCGCAACACCGGCAACGTGGTTGTTGGTGACGATGTAGCCGTCCTGGCTGATGACGAAGCCGGAGCCACTGCCGTCACCGCCGCTGCCGGACACGATCAGTTGCACGACAGCGGGCTGCACGCGCGCGGCGATCTCCGCGATCGAGCCGGGGATGGTGCTCGGCAGCGCGCCGAGTGCCACGGCCGCCGAAGACGTGGTCGGGAGGGTCTCGCGAGCGAGGAGGTAGCCGACGCCGCCACCCACGGTGCCAGCGGTCACGGCAATGAGGCCGCCCGCGGCGATGAGGGCGATGACCTTGCCCGCGCCGATCCCGGACTTCACCGGGACGGGGGGCTGGTCAGCGGTCGGACCCAGAGGGGGATGAACGTTGTAGGGGTCGTAGTCGGGGTAGCCGACCGGGCCGCTGCCGGGTCCCATCGGGGTAGGGGTACTCATGCCATCCTCCTCGCGCGCCGGGTCCCAGTCGGGTCCCTGGATCGATTGTCACCCGCTAAGACACCGGCCGCGACCGAAGAGTTCCCACCTGCCGGTGATTCGGGGAAGTTCTGACATTCCTCGAACAATTCGCGGGCGAGCACCGCCTTTCCGCTAGATCGTGAGCCGTAATGCTCGTTATCATGGGCTTAATCTTGCTTAAGAAGCGTTACAAGTAGCATTATTGCTACAATGTGAGCACCAACGACCCGGAGGAACGCCATGGCCACGCGGCCGATTCCCGCCCGTACCCGGCAGGCCGCCGTCGAGTTGGGCGAACACCTGCGTACCTGGCGCAAGCTGCATGGGCTCACCGCCCAGCAGGTCGCTGAGCGCGCCGGCGTGAACCGCAACACGATCAGCCGACTGGAGCGGGGGGAGACCACTGTGGGGCTGGACGTCCTCCTCAACGTCGCACGGGCGCTCGGGCAACTCGACTCGCTCGTCGCAGCACTGGATCCATACGAGACCGACCTTGGGCGAGCCCGGGCCGATGAAGCACTTCCGCAACGGATCCGGCGATGAGTCAGCCAGCAACTCCCGGAATCGACGTCCACCTCCAGCAGCCCGACGGCCCCATCAAGGTTGGCACCGCTTTCGTCACAACGCGCCGAGGCACTGTCACAACCCGGTTCGCCTACGACGCGAGCTACCTGGCGCGATCGGACGCTTGGGCCATCAGCCCAGAGTTGCCACTCGAGGGCGGTCGTGCAACCACCACCGGCTTGCCAGGCGCGATGGCCGACACTGCACCGGACCGGTGGGGCCGCAACCTGATCCGCAAGCGACTGAAGGCGCAGGAGCGGCCAGTCGCTGGAGCGCCCCCCACCCTCACCGAGGTCGACTTCCTACTGGGCGTCAGCGATCTGACGCGTCAGGGCGCACTCCGCTACACCCGATCGGGCGTAGACGAGTTCGTTGCCGCGAACCCCGGCGTCCCGACCCTGATCGAGCTCCCCAAACTGCTCAACGCGGCCGATGTCGTGTCGCGCGATACCGCTCAGCGCGATGAGCTCGCAGCGATCAAGGCCCTGCTTGATGCCGGTTCGGCATCCCTTGGCGGTGCCCGCCCGAAGGCCTCGGTCAGGGACGGTGACCGGCTGTTCATCGCGAAGTTCCCGCACCACGGCGACGAGTGGGACGTGATGTCATGGGAGAAGACGGCCCTCGACCTGGCCGAGCGCTGCGGTATTAGCACTCCGCGACGACAACTTGTTGATGTGTCCGGCCGACGGGTGCTCCTGATCGAGAGATTCGACCGCAACGGTGCCGAACGCATTCCATACATCAGTGCGATGACGTTGCTGCTCGGCCGGGATGGTGAGAGTCACGACTATGTCGAGGTAGCCGAGGCATTGACGGAGCACGGCGGCGACGTCACCAATGACCTACGACAGTTATGGCGGCGTATCGCATTCGGCATCGCCATCAACAACACAGACGATCACCTGCGCAACCAGGGCCTGCTGCGTGCCGCTGCGGGCTGGGTGCTCTCGCCGGCATTCGACATCAATCCCAACCCCGATCCCGAAGCGGTTCGGGTCACCAGCATCAACTACACGTCTGATCCGTCCGAGACGATGACCGCACTCGTCGAAGCCGCCCCGTATTTCGCGCTGACGGCCGACAAAGCCCGCGGAATCGCCGATGACGTCCGCGCCGGCATGATCGGCTGGAGAGTTGCCGCGACGGCGAACGGAATCGCCGAGAGCGAGCAGCGCCGGTTCGCCGACGTCCTCCCACGCGGTTGAATGGCCCCGTGCTCACCACCGCCGATCCCGCTGCAGCCGCCCGCGCGCTGGCCGACGGCCACCTGGCGGCATTGCCCACCGAGACGGTCTACGGGCTCGGCGCCCGCGCCGACCTCCCGCACGCCATCGCCCGCGTCTACGCCGCCAAGGGCCGGCCCGCCGACCATCCGCTGATCGTGCACGTGCGCGATGCCGCCGCCTCGGTGGCGTGGGCGGCCGACATCCCCGACTACGCCCGCGCCCTGGCCCACGCCTTCTGGCCCGGCCCGCTCACCCTCGTCGCGCAC
>CAJAKT010000085.1 GCA_903940375.1 uncultured bacterium
CGCGAGGGATCGTCATAGTCAAGGAACAGGATGAGATCGCCGAGACACACGAAGACATCGCTGCCGTCCGCCGCTCGGCGGAGCTCATCGGCGGCACCGTGCACGTCACTGACCACATGCAATCGCACTGCCGCTACGACCCCGCCTCGAACTCGTCCTTGAGCGCCCAGACCACTCGCTTCCAGGTCACGACGTGCCGGCGCTGGAGACTGTCCAGCTCACGTCGGCCGCGCGGTGAGTCCGGTATCCGGCGCGGAATCGTCCGGGAGCCCGGCTCGGTGGGATCAGCCGTCAGTGCGTACCGCACCAGGACCGCGTCCTGCTGTTCGACGAGGATCACCTCACTGGTGCCGACGAGCGGGCCGGCCACCGACCAGCGCATCCCCGACACCCCCTGATCCAGGACGACCGCCAGCTCCAGCTCAGGCCACCAGGCCACCCAGCGGGTGCGGTCGGACACGGCGGCGGCAATCACCTCACGGCGCACCTCGATCACCGTCTCGTCGGTGAACTCCACACTGGCCACGGAGCCAATATCCCACGGGTGCCCCGCTGCTGCCGAGCAGGCGGAATCGGTCGCGGGAGGGGCCTTTGTGTCCTACGGTGCAGATATGCGAACCGAATTCTCCGTCCCGGCCGTCGTCGCGTCCCCGACCCACGGCAGCCTCGTCGACCACATCGTCGAGAACGCCCAGAAGACACCCGACCACATCGCACTGTCCTTGCCCCGCGGCGATGCCTGGGTGGGCATGACCGCGCAGCAGTTCCTCGACGAGGTCAAGGCCGTCGCCAAGGGCATCGTCGCCAACGCCGTCGAGCCCGGCGAGCGCATCGGCGTGATGAGTCGCACCCGCTACGAGTGGACCCTCGTCGACTACGCGATCTGGTACGCCGGCGCCGTGAGCGTCCCCGTATACGAGACCTCGTCGGCCGAGCAGATCCAGTGGATGCTCAGCGACTCCGGCTCCGTCGCCGTCTTCCTCGAGAGCGAGAAGAACAAGAAGACATTCGACGAGGTCTCCGTCGACATCCCCACGGTCACCCGTGTGTGGGTCTTCGACGACGGCATCATCGACCAGCTCAAGGAGGACGGCCGCAACGTCTCGGATGCAGATCTCGAAGCGCGACGCGGAACGCTCACGCCTGACTCGGTCGCGACGATCATCTACACGTCCGGCACCACCGGCCGACCCAAGGGCTGCACGCTCACCCACCGCAACTTCATGTTCGAGGTCGACAACGTCGTCAACGGTCTCCCCGACGTCTTCCTCACCCCCGGGTCCTCGACCCTGCTGTTCCTTCCGGTCGCGCATGTCTTCGGCCGCGCCATCCAGCTGGGCTGCATCCGCGCCGGCGTTCGCCTCGGCCACTCGGCGGACATCAAGCAGCTGCTGCCGGGCATGCAGTCCTTCCAGCCCACGTTCCTGCTCGCCGTACCGCGCGTGTTCGAGAAGATCTACAACTCCTCGCAGCAGAAGGCCGTTGCCGACGGCAAGGGCAAGATCTTCGACTCGGCCGCTCAGGTCGCCATCGACTACAGCACGTCATTGGACGAGGGCGGCCCCGGGATCGTGCTGAAGCTCAAGCACGCCGTGTTCGACAAGCTCGTCTACTCCAAGCTGCGCCATGCGATGGGCGGCCAGATGCGCTGGGCCGTCTCCGGCGGCGCGCCCCTCGGTGCGCGGCTGGGCCACTTCTTCCGCGGCATCAACGTCACGATCCTGGAGGGCTACGGCCTCACCGAGACGTCGGCGGCCACCACCGTGAACCGGGCCGATGCGATCCGCATCGGGACCGTCGGCCAGCCCCTCCCCGGCGCCAAGGTCAAGGTCGCCGCAGACGGTGAACTCATGCTGGGCGGGGACCAGATCTTCATCGGCTACTGGAACAACCCGACCGCGACCGCCGAGGCCATCGAGCCGGACGGCTGGTTCCATTCCGGCGACATCGGCGAGATCGACGACGACGGGTTCGTCAAGATCACCGGCCGCAAGAAGGAGCTCATCGTCACGGCAGCCGGCAAGAATGTCGCTCCTGCCGTCCTCGAGGATCGACTCCGGGCGAACTGGCTGGTGAGCCAGTGCATGGTCGTCGGTGACGGACAGCCGTTCATCGCCGCCCTCATCACGATCGACCCAGAGGCGTTCCCGGCCTGGGCGAAGCAGAATGACAAGGGCGCGGCGACCGTGGCCGACCTGGTGAACGATCCGGATCTCACCACGGCCATTCAGCTCGCCGTCGATGATGCGAACAAGGCCGTCTCACATGCCGAGGCGATCAAGAAGTTCGCGATTCTGCCGGTGGACTGGACGGAGGAGGGCGGCCAGATCACGCCGTCGCTCAAGCTCAAGCGCAATGTGGTGATGAATGAGTTCGCCACCGACGTGGCAGCGCTCTACTCGTAGTACCCGGGCGATAACTCCCCGGCGCTAGCTGGCCTGGGAGCGGGGCACGAGGCGCAACGGAGGCACCAGACCGGAGCCGGCCAGCACCTCGAGGGCAGCGGCATGGTCGTCAGCGACGTCCCTGACGGATGACGCGCGGACGACGGGCAGGTCGGTGAAGCCGGTCGCCTCGGGTGCTCCTAGGAGCACCGAGACCACGCAGTCGTCGCAGGCGAGCCCCGCCACGGCACAGGAGCCACAGTCGATGATCATGCTGCGGACGCTAGGCGAGGGGTCTGACAGTCACCCAGCGAGCGGTCACGGACCGCCGTCGCCGGGCCCCTCGTCGGATGGTCCACCGAACTCCGGCCGGGCGACGATCTCGATCCGGTCGGCCGCCCCGCACCACCGGCACACGACCGACTCGATCGTCTCGGCGAGCACCTCGCGCTCCTCCACCGCGGAGTCCCCCGACATCGATGCGTGCCAGAACTCTCGGACCCTGGTCGTGCGGGTCACGTCGAAGCGCGTCAGATTGCCGCAATGGGCGCAGCGCCAGCGAGAACGGTCGTCAGGGATCACGGCGGAATCAGTCACGGTACGACCCTATCCACGTCAGCCACCCGTGGTCACCGACGTCGCAGCGGTCCGTGCGGATCCGCGATCCGGTAACGGCCGCGCCTGACGCGCCGTGTCAGCCCGCTCGCCTAGCGTCGGGTCGTGGATCGTTCCGGAGGCGCGCGGCCGAGCAGTCATGCCATGCAGACCGGTACCACCACGCCCACCGCCACGCAGATCAGCTTCGTCGAGCTTGGCACGCCACTGTCCGATGTCACCTTCGTCGTCGTCGACCTCGAGACCACGGGCGGCGCCCCCGTCGATGCCGGCATCACGGAGATCGGCGCCGTGAAGGTGCACGGCGGTGTCGTGATCGGGGAGTTCCAGACGCTCGTCAACCCAGGCCAGCCGATCCCGCCCTTCGTCGCGGCCCTGACCGGCATCACCGATGCCCTCGTCGCCACGGCCCCCACCCTCGGCGCCGCATTGCCGTCCTTCCTCGAGTTCGCCCGCGGCAGCGTGCTCGTCGCGCACAACGCCCCCTACGACATCGGCTTCCTCAAGGGGGCCTGCGCCAAGCTCGGAACCACGTGGCCGGAGCCGGACGTCGTCGACACCGCGCGACTGGCACGCGTCGCCCTGCACCGCGAAGAGGTCCCGAACTGCAAGCTCGGGACCCTCGCCGCGCACTTCCGCGCCACCGTCACTCCGACGCACCGCGCCTTCGACGATGCCCGCGCCACCGCAGACGTGCTGCATGCCCTGATCGGCCGCGCGGGCGATCTCGGTGTCAGCACCCTCGAGGACCTGCAGGCGTTCACGTCGAGGGTCAGCGCGGCGCAGCGCACCAAGCGCCACCTGGCACAGGGGTTACCGGACTCCCCCGGCGTCTACGTGTTTCAGGATGCGCAGGGGGTGGCGCTGTACGTCGGCACCTCGAAGAACATCCGGACCCGGGTGCGCACCTACTTCACGGCCTCCGAGCAACGTCGTCGGATGGCGGAGATGGTCCGCATCGCCGAGCGCGTCGTGCCGATCGTCTGCGCCACCACACTCGAGGCCCGCGTCCGCGAGCTGCGCATCATCGCGGCGGAGCAGCCGCGCTACAACGTCCGGTCACGTCGACCCGATTCGCAGACATGGCTCAAGCTCACCGACGAGCCCGCCCCTCGTCTGGTCAGTACTCGCACCGTGCTCGATGACCACGCGGCCGGTGCCCGCTATCTGGGCCCGTTCACCTCGCGGGCAGCCGTCGAGGCCGCCACCGAGGCCCTGCTGCTCGCCTATCCCTTGCGCACCTGCACCACCCGCATCGCCCGCAGGCCCCGGGCAACGGCGGCCGGCTGCGCCCTGGCCGAACTCGGCCGATGCCTGGCACCGTGCACGGCCGATGGCGACCGCACCGCGTATGACGCCGTCGTGGCGGGCGCGCGGGCAGCGATGTCGGGCGATGTGCGTGACGCTGCCGCCGCCGTGGAGCACCGGATGGCCCGCCTGGCCGAGGAGGAGCGCTACGAGGAGGCGACGGTGTGGCGCGAGCGGCTCGGCCACCTCGTCGAGGCGAGCGTCCGCACGCACCGGCTGGCCATGCTGGCCGGCACCGCTGAGCTCGTGGCCGCTGTCCCGACCGCCGACCGGGGCTGGGACATCCACGTCATGCGCTACGGCCGGCTCGCCGCCGCGGGGCATGCCCCGGCGGGCACCGCCCCTCGTCCCATCGTCGATGCGCTGATCGCAACCGCCGAGCACGTCCAGCCGGTCGTGTCTCCTGCTCCGGCCGGGCTGTCGGAGGAGGCCCTCGAACTGCTGCGCTGGCTCGAGAGCGACGGCATCCGACTGGTGCGGTCAGATGTCCCGCTCGGCCTGCCGCTGCACTGCGGTGGCAGCCTCGTCACCCGTCTCGGGGCGGTGCGCCGGGCAGTGCAGCGCACGGCGGCCGGCGATGACTACCGCAGCCTGGCCGATGCGAGCCGACCCCGTGGTCCGGTCGATGCCCGACTGGTGAGCCGGATCCTCAGCGCCTGAGCTCGCGAGTCACCGCGATCCAGCCGTTCAGCACGTCCAGGGCGGCACCGCTCTCGCGCACGCCGCGCACCTGCTCGAGGCGCTCGGCGATCCGTTCCACCAGCGGACGATCATCCACCGGCCGGCCCTCGGCCGCTCGAACCGCGGCGTCATGCGCGACCAGCGCGGCAGCCGCGTTCACCGACACCGCATCGCGGATGGCATGAACGCGGTCGGCGTCAGGTCCCACCGCCGGTCCGGGTGCCAGCGTTGCGAGCAGCAGTTCCGCGTTGCGTGCACTCTCACCACCACGCAGCATCTCGCGGTCGGTGTGCGGGATCCCTAGATCGGCGGTGTCCAGGATGCTCTCCTGGACCCCTGCCAGAGTCACGTCCCAGACGCGGGTGGGACCTGCCGTCGAGATCTCGTCGAGCCCGTCCTCGCCGCGGACCACGATGGCCCGCACGCCGCGACGGCTCAGGACATCGGCCATCACCGGCGCCAGGGTCAGGTTGGCGCAGCCGATCAGCGCGGCGGGCGCTCCACCGGGGTTGGTCAGCGGGCCCAGGATGTTGAAGACGGTCGGGATCCCGAGCTCTCGTCGGGTCGGCCCCGCATGCCGCATCGCCGGATGGTGCGTGGGGGCGAAGCAGAAGCCGATCCCCGCCCGCCGGACACTGGTGACGATGTCGGCCGGCTCGAGATCGATGACCACGCCGAGCTGCTCCAGCACGTCGGCCGTACCTGTCGACGACGATGCCGCCCGGTTGCCGTGCTTGACGACGGGCGCACCCGCAGCAGCGCACAGCAGCGCGGCCATCGTCGAGATGTTGACCGTCTGCGCCTGATCGCCGCCCGTTCCGACGACATCCAGGGACACGGGCGCCCCTGCTGGGCCGAAATCCAGCAGTCGTGCGTGCTGAAGCATCACCGACACCAGCGCATCAACCTCGCCAGCCGTCTCACCCTTGGCGCGCAGTGCGGTGATGAACCCGGCCACCTGTGCAGAGGTGGCGGCCCCGCTGAGGATCTCGCCCATCGCCCAGGCAGTTGCGGCAGAGTCCAGGTCCTCGCGGGCCAGCAGGCGGGCCAGCACCATCGGCCAGGTCGGGTCGGATGCCGCGTCCGGACGGCCGATCATCGGGCCGCGGACTGCTGGACCACCCATGGGGAGGTCAGGAGGTCGTGACGAGGGCAACCCGGCGGCGAAGGAGCCTCGCCACCGCGTCGGCCAGCGTGATGGCGTCGATGGGATGCCCCACGACGGCATCTGCCCGGGACCACGTGGCGAGCCAGGCGTCCTGAGGACGCCCGACGAGGACCAGGATCGGCGGGCACTGGTAGATCTCGTCCTTGAGCTGACGGCAGATGCCCATGCCACCGGCGGGCGCAGCCTCGCCGTCGAGGATGAGCAGGTCGAACCGGCCCTTGTCGGCCTGGTTGATCACCACGGGCTCAGTGGCGCACTCGACATAGTCCAGCGCCGGGAGATCGGTCGCGGGGCGCCGACCCAGCGCGGCGAGGACCTGCTGCCGCGTCGTCCGGTCGTCGCTGTAGACGAGCACCTTCAGGGTCGGCTCGGGGGCCGGCTCAGGGGTCTCGTGGGACATGTCGTCGGCGGTCTCCGCGGCGGTCTCGGCGGCGGTCTCTTCGGGCTCCACGCGGGCAACTCTAGCCACGAGGGGACCTGCTGCCGGAACGCAGGTGAAAATGATCGGGGGGTCACGAAGAATCCCGCCTCGTGATCTGCCAGACTCCCCCCGTGGCGAATGCAACGACAATCCCCCAGGCCTATGCGCACGCGCCGGCTAACCGGCCCAACATGGTCGCTATCGGCACCATCGTGTGGCTCGCCAGCGAGCTCATGTTCTTCGCGGCGCTGTTCGCGATGTACTTCACGCTGCGGGCGGTGAACCCCGAGCTGTGGGCCGAGGAGACCCAACTCCTCAACATCCCCTTTGCCAGCGTCAACACGACCGTCCTGGTGCTGTCGAGCGTGACCTGCCAGCTGGGCGTCTTCGCGGCAGAGCGCGGCGACGTCAAGGGGCTGCGCAAGTGGTTCATCATCACCTTCTTCATGGGCGCCTTCTTCATCGCCGGTCAGGTCACGGAATACGTGTCCCTGGTCCACGAGGGCCTGACCCTGTCGTCCAATGCCTACGGCTCGGCCTTCTACCTGACGACCGGCTTCCACGGCCTGCACGTCACCGGCGGCCTGATCGCCTTCCTCTTCGTCCTGGCCACCACCTACGTGTCCAAGCGCTTCACGCACGACCAGGCCACGCGCGCGATCGTCACGTCGTACTACTGGCACTTCGTCGACGTGGTCTGGATCGCCCTGTTCTTCATGATCTACATCCTCAAGTAATCGCAACGCTTTTCCGACACCCGGTACGACTCGGCAGAGAGGTTCGGCGAGAGTGAAGTTCCTGGCCGCACGACGGAGAAACCCGTTCGTGGCATCCGCGTTGTTGATCGGCGCCCTGGTCGCCGTTGGCGGGGGCTACGCAGCCATCGCCAGCGTGCAACCCGCCGAGGCCGCCATGACCGTGGGCAGTGAGACCCAGGTCGAGGCAGGACGCCAGCTGTACCTCGAGGGCTGCTCCTCGTGCCACGGGCTCGAGGCCCAGGGCACGCAGACCGGCCCCACCCTCATCGGGGTCGGCGCAGCTGCCGTCAACTTCCAGGTCAGCACCGGACGCATGCCGCTCGCCGGACCCGGCGCACAGGCCCCGTCCGTCGAGAGCGTGTACTCCGACGAGGACGTGGCCGCCATGGCCGCCTACATCGCGAGCCTGGCTCCCGGGCCGGCCATCCCCACGGCAGAGCAGATCGACTACGCCGACGCCGATGTCGCCTACGGTGGCGAGCTGTTCCGCATCAACTGCTCCCAGTGCCACCAGGCGGCCGGACAGGGCGGCGCCCTCACCCAGGGCAAGTACGCACCGAACATCATGCAGTCGTCGCCCCAGGTGATCTACGAGGCCATGCTCACCGGCCCGCAGAGCATGCCGGTCTTCAGCGATGCCCAGCTGCCCACCAAGGACAAGCAGGCCATCATCAGCTACGTCCGCGAGCTCCAGGACTCCCCCAACCCGGGTGGCCTGAGCCTGGGCCGGTTCGGCCCCGTCACGGAGGGCGTGTTCCTCGCCACCGCAATATTCGCCGCACTGATCGCGGCGGCCGTCTGGATCGGAATCAAGTCGCGATGACCGACATCTCGCCCAACGAGGGCCACCACAAGGCAGTCGAGACCAAGCCGGGGTACTCCCCGGTGGCCGATGTGCCGCACCGTCTCCGGGCGGCCGACACCGACCCCAAGGCGGCCAGGCGCGCTGAGCGCCAGGTCGCCTCGATGTTCCTGCTGTCGATGCTCTTCGTCGTGCTGTTCATCGTCGCCTACATCGGGATCGACAAGTCCACGACCATCTACATCCCGGTCATGGGCGAGGTCGGTGCCAGCCAGGTCGCCCTCGGCTTCACGCTCGCTGCTGCGATCTTCCTCATCGGCGCAGGCGCGATCCAGTGGGCCAAGAAGCTGATGCCCGATGTCGAGGTCGTCCAGCAGCGGCACGACCAGGCCTCCCCCGCTTCCGCCGGACGCGAGGCTGCGGCCAACTACGAGCGCGGCAAGGACGAGTCCGGATTCGCCCGTTACAAGATGATCCGCCGCACGCTCATCGGTGCGCTGGTGCTCTTCCCGATCCCGCTCGTGGTCATGCTCAAGGACCTCTGGGTCCCCACGAAGGCGGAGGAGGGCAAGTCGCCCGCCGACATCCTGTCCACCACCATGTGGACCGCCGACATGCGCATCGTCTCCGACGGCACGTACGCGCCCGTGCGGCCCGAGGACCTGCCCGTTGGCGGCCTGATCTCCGGCGTGCCCGCTGACCTGGTCGAGGTCGAGGAGATCGAGGACAACCTCAACGCTCGCGGCAAGGCAGCCATCATCCTCGTGCGCATGCAGCCCGACGAGATCCGCTCGCAGCAGGGCGACGGCTGGGACTACCAGGGCATCGTCGCCTACTCCAAGATCTGCACGCACGTGGGCTGCCCCATCGCCCTGTACGAACAGCGCACGCACCACCTGCTGTGCCCCTGTCACCAGTCGACCTTCGATCTCGCCGACAGCGGCGAGGTCGTGTTCGGCCCGGCCGCCCGGCGCATGCCGCAGCTGCCGCTTGGCGTGGACGCAGAGGGCTACCTTGTTGCGAAGTCCGACTTCGCAGAACCTGTCGGACCGAGTTTCTGGGAGCGCGGATGACCACGACCAGCCCCGTGGAGAAGGCCGGCGGCGCCACGGCCACGTATGTGGACCAGCGCATCGGCAGCAACAAGTTCCTGGCCCGCAACCTGGGCAAGGTGTTCCCCGACCACTGGTCCTTCATGCTCGGCGAGATCGCCCTGTACAGCTTCATCGTCGTGCTGCTGACGGGTGTGTTCCTGACCCTGTTCTTCAAGCCGTCGATGGTCGAGGTCATCTACGACGGCTCCTACGTGCCGCTCAAGGGCATCAAGATGTCCGAGGCGTACGCGTCCTCCCTCGACATCTCCTTCGATGTCCGAGGCGGGCTGCTGCTTCGCCAGATGCACCACTGGTCGGCGCTGATCTTCGTCGCCGCCATGGCCGTGCACATGTTCCGGGTGTTCTTCACCGGCGCCTTCCGCAAGCCGCGTGAGTTCAACTGGCTCATCGGCATCGGCCTGACCGGCCTGGGCCTGCTCGCCGGCTTCTCCGGCTACTCCCTGCCTGACGACCTGCTCTCCGGCACGGGCCTGCAGATCGCCCGCGGCATCATGCAGGCGGCGCCCATCGTCGGCACCTGGATGGCGTTCCTGCTGTTCGGTGGCGAGTTCCCCGGCACCGACTTCATCTCCCGCCTCTACGGCGTCCACATCCTGCTGATCCCGGGCCTGATCCTTGCCCTGGTGACCGTCCACCTGATGCTGGTCTGGACGCAGAAGCACACCCAGTTCCCCGGCCCGGGCCGCACCAACGACAACGTCGTGGGCTACCCGCTGCTGCCGGTGTACATGGCGAAGGCCGGCGGCTTCTTCTTCATCGTCTTCGGCATCGTCGCCTTCGTGGGCGGTCTGGTCACGATCAACCCGATCTGGCTGTTCGGCCCGTTCACGCCCGACCAGGTGTCGGCTGGCTCCCAGCCGGACTGGTACATCGGCTTCCTCGACGGGGCGCTGCGCATGATGCCCAGTTGGGAGACGGTGATATTCGGCTGGACGATCTCCTGGAACATCATGGTCCCGGCGATGATCCTGCCGGGCATCCTGTTCACGGTGCTGGCGCTCTACCCG
>CAJAKT010000086.1 GCA_903940375.1 uncultured bacterium
AGTACAACCATGTTCGCCGGCACTCAAGCCTGAACTACAAGACCCCGATCGAATACGCTCGGGACTGCACCCACCGAAGGTAACCAGCGACTCTCACCAGCCCTGGACCGGAAACAGGGGGCGGACCAGCGGCGCAAGCGCCTGATGAATGCGGTCCACCAGGGCTTGGGCGGCCGGCTCACTGCTGAGTCCCGAGGCGATGATGAGGAACTCGTCGCCGCCGTAGCGGCCGACGGCATCGCGCGGCCGCACGGCATCGAGGAGTCGAGCAGCGACCTCCTTCAGCACCAGATCCCCGGCGGCATGGCCGTGGGAGTCATTGACCGCCTTGAATCCGTCGAGATCGATGAACAGGATGCTCAGCGGATCCGCGCCGTCGCCGGCGGCCGCCAGACCTTCCTCGAGGACTTCTGTCACGGTGGTGCGGTTGAGCAGGCCGGTGAGACCGTCGGTCCGGGCCTGCCGGTTCAGTCACTCTTCGGCCTCACGTCGCTCGGTGATGTCCTCGGCCACGAGGATGGAGCCGAGTTCGCCGCGCCCCTCGCCGGCGTGCGCCATCGCAACGCTGGTCAGGCGGACAAGCAGGGGGTGATCGCCGCCACGACGCATGAACCGGACATCGCGATGGGTCGGCTGGGCTGGATCAGCACTGTCGATGAGTTCCCGCACAGCATCGGCATCGTCGGGATGCACGGAGCGCAGGAGATCGGTGTCGTTCGCGTGGGCCGGATCCAGTCCGAGGAGTGTGCACCACGCGGCATTGGCCTGATCGACCACCAGGCGGGACGTGACGGTGTCCGTCGCGGGTGCGTGCGTCGCTCGCGCCCGCGTGATCCGTGCCGTCGCCACGGGGGAGTAGGTGAACAGTCCCTTGGTCAGCGCCTCGGCCGCGGAACGCTGGGCGATCTCCTGTCGGACGGCGAGAGCTGCGGCAAGCAGGGTGAGGGCTAGGACGATGATCGTCGCCTGCCGGGTCTGCCAGATCTCTGGCTCGGCATCTCCCAGAGCGGCGAAACCGGTGATGACCGCAGGGATCTGGATCAGGCCCACCCCGAGGGTGCCGTACAGGAAGCCGACGGTGAGAAGCAGGAGGGCCAGTGCATAGCGAGCCAGGAAGATCAGGAACGGGGTCTTGGCCGTGAACGTCTCGGTGGTCGCCGCCACCGCAGCCACGATCGTCAGGGCCAGCAGCCCGACGTAGCCGAGCATCCACGGCCGGAGCCGTCGGGGCCACGTGATGACGGTCGCTGCCGGCACGGCGAGCACGACGGCGACGAGGTCCGCGGTGAACCAGGTGCTGAAGGTTGCCGTCGGATCTGTGCCCAAGGTGAGCCAGGTGGCGGCGGCGCCGAGGCTCGCGCCGATGCCGCAGCCGATGACACCCGCGATGGCGAGCGACGCGACATCCCTCGGCCGGTCGAAATGCTCGGCGGCCATCCGCAGGAGCAGCCAGGCGATGACGACTGCTTCAGCGGCGTTCGCGCAGGCGGCCAGCAGGACCGGGCCGAGCGCCGCATGGGTCACCAGCGTGGTGCCGGCGGCGCCGACGAGGATGCCGGCGAGCACCGCCCACCACAGGGCGCCGGAGCGGACCCGCAGCAGGATCGCGACGGCGAGGCCGATGGGCAGGTAGAGGGATGCCATGCCGTGGGAGTTCTCGACCGTCAGGCTGCCGATGGCGCTGCCAAGGGCCCAGGCGACCGCCGTGATGAGCAGGACGAGCCCGAAGGCCCGCACCGTCGGCCGTGCGGTCACGTGGGGTCCAATCGAGATGCTGGTGGCGCGGTGGCCGGAGGGGATTTTCAGGAGGCTAGCGGCATCTGCGGGTCCGCGCTTTTCGCAAACGGGGCGAAACCGGCCAAACCGCCTTATCCGTTTAGGAAGCGGAGAGCGTTGGCGCCGAGGATCGCCGCGCGCTCGGCTTCAGCGAGATCCGCCCGCCGCACGACGTCGCCAGCCGGGCGCTCGCCGAGCGGGTACGGGTAGTCGCTGCCCATCATCACGTTCTCCGCGCCGAGGGTGTCGACGAGCAGCCGCAGGGACGGGTCGGAGAAGACGACGGTGTCGACGCTGAAGCGTCCGATGTATGACGAGGGCGGTGCCTGGCTGAGGCCCTGCACGACATCGCCGCGCTCGAGCCAGGCGTTGTCGGCTCGGCCAAGCCAGAACGCGAACGAGCCGCCGCCGTGCGCGAAGGCGATGCGCAGCGAGGTGGGCAGCCGGTCGAATCCGCCGCCGAGGATCAGGGCGAGGATCGACAGGTGCGTCTCCGCGGGCATGCCGACGAGCCACTGCGCCATCCACCGATCAAGGCGCGGTGACGAGGGCATGTCCCACGGGTGGACGAAGACGGGCACGTTGGTCTCCGCGCAGTGCTGAAGGAACTCGATGACACCGCCGGCATCAAGATCAGCATCTCCGACGTGGTTGCCGATCTCGACTCCGCGATGCCCGTTGGCGATGCTCCGGTCGAGCTCGCGGCAAGCGGCCTCGGCATCCTGCAACGGGACCTGGCAGAAGGGGACCAGCCGGTCGGGCTGCTGCGCGGTGATCTCCAGCGCGAGGTCGTTGAAGACGCCGGCCACGGCCGTCGCCTGCGCGGCGGTGCGACCGTAGGCGAAGAAGACCGGCGTCGGTGACACGACCTGCACGTCGACACCGTCGATCGCCATGTCGGCGAGCCGCTGATCGGCGTTCCAGCAGGCATCGGTGATCGGCCGGAACTCGCGCTCGCCCAGCATGATCGTCGCCGCCGTCGCGGAGTCGACCCGCAGCGATGGCCAGTCCGATCCCCCGCACACGTCGGCGAGATC
>CAJAKT010000087.1 GCA_903940375.1 uncultured bacterium
CCCCGGGCTTGACGGCCCGGGGCGTCGCGCTGCCCTCACATTGCTCGCAGACGAATGGCTGACGCAAGGCTTCATGACGGCCACCGCGACGGCGAGTGACCCGTTCTGCCTGGTTGCTGTCGGTGGCTACGGCCGCGGTGAGCTGACCATCGGCAGTGACCTGGACCTGCTGCTGCTGCACCGTTCCGGTGCAGCAGAGGCCAGCCGGGTCGCGGAGTCGTTGTGGTACCCGATCTGGGACACCGGTGTCCGGCTGGACCACAGCGTGCGGTCGGTCAGCGAGGCGCGACGGCTGGCTGCCGACGACATCAAGGTCGTTCTCGGCCTGCTGGACGCGCGGGTCATCGCGGGGGATGCCGATCTTGCGGAGCAGTTGAAGGCTGCGGTGCTCGCCGACTGGAGGGCGATGGCCGACCGGCGCCTGCCTGCGCTGCACGAGATGGTCCTGGACCGTCGGCAGCGATTCGGCGAAGTGAGTCAGCTCGTCGAGCCGGATCTGAAGGAGTCCTATGGCGGGCTTCGCGATGCGACCATCCTCAAGGGCATCGCCGCCTCCTGGGTGACGGATGTCCCGCATGCGGGCTGGCAGGACTCGGTGGGTTTCCTGCTCGATGTCCGTGATGCCCTGCACCGGGTGTCGGGACGCCCGGCTGACCGGCTGGTGATGCAGGACCAGGACGCCGTAGCAGTCGAGCTCGTGGGCGTGCCGGATGCCGATGCGCTCCTGCGAGCCGTGTACGACAGTGCCCGCAATATCGCGTATGCCAGTGACGTCACCTGGCATCGCGTCGACCGGCTGGCCCGAAGCCGCCAGCGACTGGGATTCCGACCACTTCGCCGCAAGGGTGCGAGCAGGCTCCCGCTGGCTGAGGGAGTCGTCATGCAGGACGGCGAGGCCGTGCTGGCCCTCGAGGCGCACCCGTCGACGGACGAGGGACTGCTGCTGCGCGCCGCCGCAGCGGCGGCGCAGGCGGGGCTACCGCTTTCCCCGCACACGGTGGAGCGGCTGGCTTCCGAGGCCCTCGAGCCGAGTGTGCCGTGGTCGCGCGATGTCCGTGAGTCATTCGTGTCGTTGCTCGGCTCCGGGCCGAGCATGCTCCCTGTCTGGGAGTCCCTCGATCAGGCCGGGGTCATCGCTCGCCTTGTCCCAGGCTGGGAGGTCATCCGCTCGGCGCCTCAACGCAATGCCCTGCATCGCTTCACCGTCGATCGCCACCTCGTTGAAACCGCGATTCAGGCGAGCGCCCTCACCCGGAACGTCGACCGTCCCGATCTGCTGTTGATGGGCGCGCTGCTCCACGACATCGGCAAGGCCCGATCGGGAGATCACAGCGTCGTCGGCGCGGAACTGGCGGCCGAGCTGGCTCAGCGGATGGGCTTCAATGCAGAGGACACCACCGTCATCGTCACGCTCGTTCGCCATCACCTGCTACTGCCTGACACAGCCACCCGCCGGGATCTGGAGGATCCGGAGACCATCGCGCAGGTGGCTGCCGTCCTCGGAGATGTGGGCGTGCTCGACCTGATGCACGAGTTGACGATCGCCGACGCCCTCGCGACCGGCCCGACGGTCTGCACAGAGTGGCGATTCAGCCTCATCAACGACCTGGCTGAGCGCGTGCGTTCGAGCATGGCCGGTCGACCCCTGCCGGAGCCGCCGGAGCTCACTGACCAGCAGGAAGTGGCCCTGCGGCAGTCGGGTGTCTGGGTGCTCATGGACGTGCGCGACACCACGTGCGTCGTGACGGTGGCGGCGCCCGACCGAGTCGGCCTGCTCGCCCTGGTGGCGGGTGTCCTGTCCCTGAACCGGCTGAATGTGCTGGCCGCGCGCGTGACGACGGTGGGGGACCGCGCCGTGCAGGAGTGGACGGTACGTCCGGCATTCGGCGACCCGCCACCCATCGAGCAGCTCAGCGACGACATCCGGCGCGCGGTCGATGGCACGTACGACGTCGTCGCCCGCCTCGACCAGCGTGATGCCGACTACGCACGCAAGCCGCGCGCCGACTATCCCGAGCCCAACGTGGTCGTGCTGCCCGGCGGCTCGCGTGGCACGACTCTGGTCGAGGTGCGTGCACACGATGCGCCCGGGCTGCTGCATCGCGTGGCTCGGGCGGTCGCGGCGGCGGATGCGACCATCGTGGGGGCCAAGGTCTCAACCCTCGGCTCCGATGCGGTCGACGTGTTCTTCGTGACCGATGCCTCGGGGGCACCGCTCAACGTGGATCGGATGGCAGCCCTGCGCGTGACGGTCCTGTCGTCCCTCACGTGATCGGCCGCTCACCGCGCCGGTTACGCTGACGACCGTGTTCGCCACCCTCTCCGACCGACTTGCCGCCACCTTCAAGGGGCTGCGAGGCAAGGGTCGGCTGTCCGAGGCCGATGTTGACGCCACGGTTCGGGAGATCCGCACTGCGCTGCTCGAGGCCGATGTCGCCCTGCCGGTGGTGCGCCAGTTCTGCGCGACCGTCAAGGAACGGGCGCTGTCAGCCGAGGTGTCGGGTGCGCTGAACCCGGCCCAGCAGGTCGTCAAGATCGTCCATGAGGAGCTGGTGGCGATCCTGGGTGGGGAGACCGCCACCCTCACGTTCGCGAAGACCGGACCGACGGTGATCCTGCTTGCCGGCCTGCAGGGCGCCGGCAAGACCACACTCGCCGGCAAGCTCGCCCTGAAGCTCAAGAGCGAAGGCCACACCCCGATGCTGGTGGCCGCTGATCTGCAGCGTCCGAACGCCGTCGACCAGTTGCAGGTTGTCGGCGACCAGGCTGGCGTTGTCGTCTTCGCGCCCGAGCCAGGAAACGGCGTCGGCGATCCCGTCGCCGTGACGAAGTCTGCGCGCGAGTTCGCCGAGGCCAAACTGCACGACATCGTCATCATCGACACCGCCGGTCGCCTGGCGGTCGATTCGGATCTCATGGACCAGTTGCGTCGCGTGCGTGATGCTGCGCGACCCGACAACACGCTGCTGGTCGTCGACGCGATGATCGGCCAGGACGCGGTCCGGACGGCCGAGGAGTTCCAGTCGGGTGTCGGATTCGATGCCGTCGTCCTGACAAAGCTCGACGGTGATGCCCGCGGTGGTGCTGCGCTGTCGATCGTGAGCGTCACCGAACGCCCGATCATGTACGCCTCTGTCGGCGAGAAGCTCACGGAGTTCGAGACCTTCCACCCAGACCGCATGGCATCGCGCATCCTCGACATGGGCGATGTGATGACGCTCATCGAGCAGGCCGAGAAGGCATTCGATGCCGATCAGGCCGAGCGCATGGCCCGAAAGGTGTCGGCTGGCGAGGACTTCACCCTCGACGACTTCCTGGAGCAGATGCAGGCCGTCAAGAAGATGGGCTCGCTGGGCAAGATCCTCGGGATGCTGCCCGGCATGGGCGAGATGAAGGCCCAGCTGGACCAGGTCGACGACCGGGAGCTTGATCGGGTCGCCGCGATCATCCAGTCGATGACACCGGCCGAACGGCACGACCCGAAGATCCTCAACGGCTCCCGGCGTGCCCGCATCGCCAAGGGCTCGGGGTCGTCGGTCAGCGACGTCAACGGCCTGATCGAACGCTTCGCCGGTGCGCAGAAGATGATGAAGCAGATGGGCAAGGGCGGCATGCCGGGCATGCCGGGGATGCCGGGGATGCCTGGCTTCGGAGGAAGCAAGAAGGCCAAGGGCAAGATGGCGAAGTCGAGCAAGCCGGCCAAGGGAAAGAGCCGCAGCGGAAACCCGGCAAAGCGTGCGGTGATCGACTCGGGGGAGTCGGTCGCGGTCGAGGCGCCGGAAGAGGCATTCGACATATCGTCACTGCCGCCCGAACTGCGTAACCTGCTGGGCTAGGGTCTCGCGCATGCTGCGCAGACTCCTGATCGCCACGATGTCCGTCGCGTGCGTCCTCGCGGCCTCCGCCGCCCCGGCGAGCGCACATGCGATCATCGAGCTGAACGGGGCGGACGCGGTCGCCGGGCATACGAGCGTGATGACCCTGGAGATCCAGCACGGCTGCATCACGGCGGCAGACGGCACCCAGCAGGTGCTCGCCTTCGTCGGGAAGCCGTGGGGTCGGGTGGCGCCGAAGCCGGTTGAGGGGTGGAGCATCGCGACGAAGCGTCTTTCGGCGGGTGGTCAGCAGATCACCTGGACGAAGCAGGGCGAGCCGCAGCCGTTCGGTACTCCGGTGTACTTCCCCATGCGGGTCACCTGGCCGACCAGCCCGGGCGTATATGGCATGAGCGTGACCCAGGCCTGCCCCAGCGGCACGACGACCTGGGATGTCAAGGACGGCCCGGCCACCGCGAACGCCCCGTCACCGCCGCTGACGCCCCTTCCGCAGGTCAAGGTCCTGGCCACCGTCCACGCGACGCCCTGACCCGGGCTCCGGACCGGGGGTGTTCGGGGCACCGGACGCCATCTGGCACACTATGGGGGCACTTGTCGTCCGAACGGCCCTCTACCCGGTCGGACCCGACAGTCAACAGGTCTTCGTGATCGGCCGTGTCCCCACGCGACGGATTACGCGAACCGCACCCACACAACAGGAGATAAGCCACCCGTGGCCGTCAAGATCAAGCTGAAGCGTCTGGGCAAGATCCACGCCCCGCAGTACCGCATCGTCATCGCCGACTCCCGCACGGCCCGCAACGGCCGTTCGATCGAGGAGATCGGCATCTACCAGCCGATGAACAACCCGAGCATCATCAAGGTCGACTCGGACCGCGTCCAGTACTGGCTCGGTGTCGGTGCGCAGCCGACCGAGGCCGTGGCCGCCATCCTCAAGGTGACCGGTGACTGGCAGAAGTTCAAGGGTCTGCCGGGCGCCGAAGGCACCCTCCAGGTCGCTGAGCCCAAGCCCAGCAAGACCATCGCCTTCGAGGCGGCTGTCCAGGCCGCCGCCAAGGAGCCGAAGAGCACCCCGAAGCCCAAGCTCGAGAAGGCCGTCGAGGCTGTGGAGGCTGCTGCCGCCACCGTCGTCGCCGAGGTCGAGAAGGTCGCCCACGATGTGGTCGAGGCCGTCGAGGGTCTCATCCATCACGAGCACAAGACGGACGAGGCTGCCGCCGAGACCGTGGTCGTCGAGACCGTTGTCGAAGACGCTGCGCCTGACGCGGTGGTCGAGGAGACCGTCGTCGAGACCGTGGCCGACAGCACCGACGAGGCGCAGGCCTGATGCTCGAGGACGCCTTGGGTCATCTGGTCCGCGGCATCGTCGACCATCCGGAGGATGTCGACGTGCGGATGCGCACCAACCGTCGTGGGCGTTCCCTCGACGTGCGGGTGCATCCTGACGACATGGGTCGCGTGATCGGCCGCTCCGGCCGCACCGCGACCGCACTCCGAACGGTCATCACCGCGCTCAATGACGACCACGGCGTGCGCATCGACTTCCTCGACGTCGTCGAGCGGTAGTCCATTGCGCGTCGTCGTCGGACGCATCGGCCGGCCCCACGGAATCCGTGGTCAGGTCACGGTCGAGGTACGTACCGACGAGCCCGACGAGCGTTTCGCCCCGGGTGCCGTGCTTTCGGTCGACGGTCCAGTCTCTGAACTGGTCGTCGAGCGGACGCACTGGCACTCGGGGCGTCTGCTTATCTCGTTCGTCGGGGTGACCGATCGCAGTGAGGCCGAGGCCATCCGCGGGCTGCTGCTGCATGTCGAGCGGGGGGAGGACGAGACCCCCGACGAGCCGGACGAGTACTACGACAGCTCGCTGACCGGCTGCACCGCTGTGCTGCTCGACGGCAGTGAACTGGGTTTGATCACCGAGGTCCTGCACCTGCCGTCACAGGACATGCTGGTCGTGCGACTGGCGGACGAGCGCGATGTGCTCATCCCCTTCGTGTCGGAGATCGTGCCTGAGGTCGACATCGTCGCCCGGCGCGTCGTCGTCGACCCGCCCGTGGGGCTGCTCGACCCCCCTGATGCCTGATGCGCATCGACATCGTCTCGATCTTTCCGGCCTATCTCGAGCCGCTGCGCCTGTCGCTTGTCGGCAAGGCGATCGATGCCGGCCTCGTTGACCTGCGTGTTCACGACCTGCGCTCCTTCACTCATGACCGGCATAACACCGTCGACGACACCCCTTATGGCGGTGGGCCCGGCATGGTGATGAGCCCCGAGCCGTGGGGTGAGGCACTCGATGGCATCGCGGCCTCGGACACTGGCCACCGTCCGACCCTCGTGATTCCGACCCCTTCGGGCATCCCCTTCGGCCAGCCGCTCGCCCAGGCGTGGTCGGCATCGCCCTGGCTGGTGTTCGCCTGCGGGCGCTATGAGGGCATCGATGCCCGCGTATCGGCGTACTACGCCGCGCACGCGGACTGGGACGGCGTCCGCGAGGTGTCGGTGGGCGACTACGTCCTCGCCGGGGGTGAGGCCGCCGTCCTCGTCATGGTCGAGGCAGCGGTTCGACTGGTGCCCGGCGTGCTGGGCAATGCCGACAGCGTCGTCGATGACTCCTTCGCTGCCGGACCCATGGCCGGCTTGCTTGAAGGCCCCGTCTACACGAAGCCACCCGCGTGGCGCGACCTTGAAGTGCCCAGCGTGCTCCTCAGCGGCCACCATGGGCGCATCGCCGACTGGCGCCTGGAGCAGGCGCGCGAGCGCACACGCCTGAACCGGCCCGACCTGCCGGCTTAGTTCGCTACCCGACGAGCGCGGTCGCCACGACCTCGCGGGCGTCAGCCTGGATCTGCGACAGGTGCTCGTCGCCGAGGAAGGACTCGGCGTAGATCTTGTAGACATCCTCGGTACCCGACGGGCGGGCGGCGAACCAGCCGTTCTCCGTGGTCACCTTGAGCCCGCCGATGGCCGCACCGTTGCCCGGCGCGTTGGTGAGGCGCGCGGTGATCGGCTCGCCGGCGAGTTCGGTGGCGGTGACCTGATTCGGTGACAGTCGACCGAGGGCCGCCTTCTGCTCGCGAGTGGCGGGCGCGTCGACGCGGGCGTAGGACGGATTGCCGAAGCTTGCCGTCAGCCGTGCGTAGTGCTGCGACGGTGACTGACCCGACACGGCGAGAATCTCCGAGGCGAGCAGCGCGGCGATGATGCCGTCCTTGTCGGTTGTCCAGACGGAGCCGTCCCGACGCAGGAACGACGCCCCCGCGCTCTCCTCGCCCCCGAAGGCCACCGAACCATCAATCAGGCCTGGCACGAACCACTTGAAGCCGACCGGGACTTCCCAGAGCCGTCGCCCGAGGTGATCCACCACCCGATCGATCATCGACGAGCTCACGACGGTCTTACCCACTGCCGCGTCCGGCCGCCAGTGATCGCGGTGCGTCATCAGGTATTCGATGGCGACGGCGAGGAAGTGGTTGGGGTTCATCAGCCCGCCGTCAGGCGTCACGATGCCGTGGCGGTCCGAGTCGGCGTCGTTGCCGGTGGAGATGTCGAAGTCTGCGCGTCGTTCGATGAGCGAGGCCATGGCATACGGCGATGAGCAGTCCATGCGGATCCTGCCGTCCCAGTCCAGGGTCATGAAGGGCCAGGCGGGATCGACGCGGGGGTTGACGACCGTGAGGTCGAGACCATGCCGATCGGCGATGGCCGCCCAGTAATCGACACTGGCACCGCCCAGCGGGTCGGCACCGATGCGAATGCCGGCCGCCCTGATGGCGTCGAGGTCCACGACGTTGGGCAGGTCATCGACGTAGGTCCCCATGAAGTCGTAGCGGCCCGTGGAGTCAGCGGACAGTGCCGCCGTCAGGCCGATACGTCGGACGCCGGCGAGCGCGACGGTCAGGTACGCGTTGGCCCGATCCTGAATCGGACCGGTGACGTCTGAACCGGCGGGGCCGCCATCCGGCGGGTTGTACTTGAAGCCGCCGTCACGCGGCGGATTGTGCGAGGGCGTCACGACGATGCCATCGGCCCGGGCGGGATCGTCGATCGCGCGACCGGCGTTGTATCGCAGGATGGCGTGCGAGAGCGCCGGCGTCGGCGTGTAGCCGTCGGCCACGTCGATGAGGACGCGCACGTCGTTCGCAGCCAGCACCTCGAGGGCGGTGGTCCATGCGGGCTCACTGAGGGCGTGGGTGTCGCGGGCCAGGAACAGCGGCCCACCGATGCCGGCAGCGTGGCGGTGATCGCAGATGGCCTGGGTGGTCGCGGCGATGTGGTCGTCGTTGAAGGCGCCGTCCAGTGCGGAGCCGCGGTGGCCGGAGGTCCCGAAGGCCACGCGCTGGGCCACGTCGTCCGGATCGGGGTGTCGCGAGGAGTACGCCGCCAGCAGGGCGGGTACATCGATGAGGTCGGCCGGCTGCGCCGGCTGCCCTGCTCTGGGGTGGATGGACACGCCGTCTCCCTGCTCGCGGGGCTCCGCCGACCGTGGCCGGCTGCCCTGGTTTTGGCTGCTGGCGACCATCGTGGCAGACTACGAGGGCTCATCTCAGCCTGTCCCCGGACGGGCCTCGGACTGCCCCGCCACAGGGGACGCGGTCCGGGAGGGCACCCGGCCTCGGCCGTGATGCACGACCTCCGTCCCCACAACCGTGGGCGACCTGTGGCGCCTGCAGGAAGCGACACCGATATGAAGACTCTCGACGCCGTTGATGCGGCCTCAATCAAGGCCGACATCCCCAACTTCCGCGCCGGCGACACCCTCAAGGTGTACGTCAAGGTCGTCGAAGGCAACAAGACCCGCGTCCAGCTGTTCCAGGGTGTCGTCATCGGCCGTTCCGGCGCAGGTGTCAGCGAGACCTTCAAGATCCGCAAGGTCTCCTACGGCGTCGGTGTCGAGCGGACCTTCCCGCTGCACACCCCGATCATCGACAAGATCGAGGTCGTGACCCGTGGTGACGTCCGTCGCGCCAAGCTCTACTACCTGCGCGACCTGCGCGGCAAGAAGGCCAAGATCCGCGAGCTCCGCGAGAACGTCAAGACCGAAGGCTGATCCGGTTGGCCGATCGGCCTGGGCGTGAGCTGAGTGACGATAGTCCCGGAGACCAGGCCGGGGCAGCCCGGCAGCGGCAGTCCTGGTGGGACATCCCCGTCACCATCGGTATTGCCATCGCCGTCGTCCTGCTGATCACCACCTTCCTCGCCAAGCCGTTCTCCATCCCCTCGGGGTCGATGGAGGACACCCTGGGGATCGGCAATCGCGTCCTCGTCAACCGGGCCGTCTACCACCTGCGGAATATTGAGCGCGGTGACATCGTCGTGTTCGACGGGTCTGACTCGTTCGTTCCGGCGGCCGACATCCCACCGCGCAACCCCGTGGCCGGGGCGCTGTCGTGGGTCGGGCAGTCCATCGGCATCGTGCCGCCCGACTCGACCGACTTCATCAAGCGAGTCATCGGCGTCGGTGGCGACCGGGTCACCTGCTGCGATGTGCAGGGCCGGATCACGGTCAACGGCACTCCGCTCGAGGAGGGCTACCTCTACCAGGACGACGCGCCGAGCACGCAGGAGTTCGATGTGGTCGTCCCGCAGGGCATGCTGTGGGTCATGGGCGACCACCGCTCCAACTCAGCCGATTCGCGATCGCACATGGGCGACCCGGGCGGTGGCTTCGTGCCCGAGTCCAAGGTGGTCGGGCGAGCGATGGCGGTCCTGTGGCCACTGTCGAATATCCAGTCGCTGGAGATTCCCTCGACATTCGCTGGCGTCGCGGTCTCGACGGGCGGGACCGACTAGTGGCCGTGTCCGCGCGAGACCCGCACGCGCCGCTCCCAGAGCCGCTGCCTGGTCGCGGACGGCACGCGCGCGGTCAGGATCCACGTCCGGAGAAGGGCGGCCTGGGCCGCTGGCTGCGGGAGACGTCGATCATCATCATCTCGGCCCTGGTGCTCTCCGCCCTCGCCCGTGCCTTCCTCATCCAGGCCTTCTATGTGCCGAGTGCGTCCATGGAGGACACCCTCCAGATCAGTGATCGGATCATCGCCTCGAAGATCACCACCACGATGTCGGGTGTCAGCCGCGGCGAGGTCGTGGTGTTCAAGGATCCAGGCGGCTGGCTGCCGGATCCGCCGCCGCCGCCCGGTGGCGTGCGTGGTGCCCTGCGGACGGGACTGACGTTCATCGGCATGCTGCCGAGCGACAGCGGCCAGGATCTCGTCAAGCGTGCGATCGGTGTCGAAGGCGATCGGGTTGCCTGCTGCAATGCCGACGGGCGCATCGTTCTCAACGGTGTCCCGCTGGTCGAGGACTACATCAAGGGGCCGACCAACCAGGTGCAGTTCGACATCGTCGTTCCGCCTGACTCCGTCTTCGTCATGGGCGACAACCGCGGCGACTCCCGGGACTCTCGGTACCACCTGGAGGAGGCGAATGGATCGGTCCCCGAGCCGGATGTCGTCGGTCGGGTCGTCCTGAAGGTATGGCCCTTCGGCAGTTTCGGGACCGTGCCGATTCCTGAGATCTTCGGGGATCCGCAGGTCTCCCGGGGCTCCACTCCCTAGTCGCATGCCAGCTGCGCCCCTGACATTGCGCGTCGAGCGCGCCATGCTGCGCTCCGGGGTCACGGGACTCGCCTGCGTCGACGAGGCGGGCCGTGGCGCGCTGTGCGGCCCGGTCAGCGTCGGTGTGGTGCTCGTGACCGCTGACACGAAGCCTGCGCCAGCGGGGGTCCGCGACAGCAAGCTGCTCACTCCTGAGCGACGCATGGAACTGCTCCCCAGGATCATGCTGTGGGCCGCGCACGCCGTCGGCATGGCATCCGCCGGGGAGATCGACGAGCTGGGCATCGTGGCGGCCATGCGGCTCGCCGGCCATCGGGCGCTCTCGTCGTTGCCGGTGCGGCCGGACCAGGTGCTGCTCGACGGAAGCCACGACTACCTGTCGGAGCCGGCGCAGTCATCGCTGTTCGCAGAGGAGTCGGCCGAGAACGCCATGCCACCCGTGGTGACCATGGTGAAGGCCGACCTGCGCTGCGCGGGAGTGGCTGCCGCGAGCATCCTCGCGAAGACGGCCCGCGACACCCTCATGATCGAACTGAGCGAGCACTACCCGGAATACGGCTGGGCGGGCAACAAGGGCTACGGAGCGCCGGACCATCTTGACGCGCTGACGCGCCTGGGACCGACGCCGCACCACCGGGTGTCCTGGAGCCTGCCCGCCCTCGCCTAGTACAGCGTGCGGAGGGCCGGCAATCCGACGGGCTCACGGGCCTGGAGCGGGACCACCGCAATCCGGGGTGCGAGTTCGCTCACCCGCCGGATCGGCTGGGTCTCCGATGCGGCCCGCAGGCGCAGGAACGCCGATTCGGGATGCGCGGCCTGGATGGAGGCGTTGACGACCCATGCCCACGGGTGGATTCCGGCGCGGTCCAGGTCGGCCATCAGGATGCTGGCCTCAAGGACCGGAGTCTGCTCCGGGAGGGTGATCAGGATGACCTTGGTGAGCCCGCGGTCCTGCAGCATCATCATCGGCGTCGTGAATCCGTCGGACCTGCCCATCTGGCGCACCATGTCGCGGTGATAGGAGCCGGCTGCATCGAGCAGCAGCAGGGTGTGGCCGGTCGGCGCGGTGTCGACGATGACGAAGCCGGTGCGTCCCTCGCGGATTACCGCGGAGAACTGCCGGAAGACCGCGACCTCCTCGGTGCACGGGGACAGCAGGTCCTCGGCAAGGTTCGCGCGACCCGCATCATCGAGCTGGGCGCCCTTGGACTCCATGACGTGGTCGCGGTACTCGCGAGTCGCCTGCACGGGATCGATCCTCGTGACCCGGAGGTGGGCCACGCTGCCATCAAGGGTCTGCTCGAGGTGCGCTGCCGGATCGGTGGTCGTCAGGTGAACCGGGTGGCCTCGCTCCGCCAACGCGATCGCGATCGCCGTGGCGATCGTGGTCTTGCCCACGCCGCCCTTTCCCATGCACATCACCAGACCGTGGCCGCCCGCCTCGATGTCGTCGATGAGAGCGGCCAGCGGATGGTCGGCGGTGTCGTGTGGTGCGGCCACGGCAGAGTCGGGAGTCTGCTCATCGTCGGTGAGGAGTGCCCGAAGCGCAGGGAGACCCATGACATTGATCGGCTTGAGGGTGATGAGATCCACGGGCAGTGCCGTCAGCGATGCGGGCAGGTTGTCGAGCAGGTCGTGCTCGCGGTGACGAACGGCAACCGCAAGGGGCTCGTCGCCCGCGGCGTCCGGCAGCACCGCATTGATGACGACACAGCCGGAGCCGATGCCGATCTGGTCGAGTTCGGACTTGGTGCGGGCGATCTCATCCAGCGCGCCTGCCTGCGCGCGGGCAACCAGGATGAGGCGGGTGCTGCTCGCGTCCTGCAGCGCCGAGACTGCCCCGGCGTACGCGCTGCGCTGCTTGTCCAGCCCGGCAAGGGGGCCCAGACAGGAGGCGTCGCCCTTGCCGGCGTCGAGGAAGTCGCTCCAGTTCCCCGGCAGTTGCAGCAGGCGGATCGTGTGGCCGGTCGGAGCGGTGTCGAACACGACGTGGTCGTAATCGCCGATCAATGCTTCATCGGTCAGGAGCGCGGTGAACTCGTCGAACGAGGCGACCTCGGTCGTGCAGGACCCCGAGAGCTGCTCGGTGATGGACGCGATCTCGCGCTCAGGAAGCAGGCCGCGAACGGGGCCGACGATGCGCTCCCGGTAGGCCTCGGCAGCGGCCTCAGGATCGATCTCCATCGCGGAGAGGCCGGGCACGTCCGGGATGGGCGTGATCGCATTGCCGATGGCGCAGTCGAAGACCTGCCCGACGTTGGATGCCGGGTCGGTGCTGACCAGCAGGACGCGCGTGCCCTGAACGGCAAGGTGCACGGCGGTCGCGCAG
>CAJAKT010000088.1 GCA_903940375.1 uncultured bacterium
CCGTCCATCATGCGCAGCGGAACCGTCACCTGTGCCGGCTCCTGGGCTGCGGACGAGCCGGAGCCGGTCACATCGGAGTCGGCGTGCGCCGGAGTCATGGACACGGCCAGCAGCGCCATCGAGGCGACGGTCAATCCCACAGTGCGAAGTCGCATCACGACCTGGCTCCCTTCACGTGCGGATGGGCTCTGCCCGAAATCGGAGCCGATGGGCACTATTGCACAGAAGTATCGCGGCGCTCACCGCCTCGGCGTGGCACCACAAGACCGCCGAAGGCACCGCACGCGGCCATCCGGGCGACACCGCGGGGCGACGCCGGCACGTCCACGCCCCCTGCCCTCCCACGGATCCAGGGCCTGTGGACAACTTCCGAGCGCTGCACCAATTCTCCGTAGGCTCAGTTCATGACCAAGACCAACAGACACGGCGAGTACTTCGTCGATTCCAATGGCTGTCCGGCGGAGCGCGTCGTCATCGGCGGCACCGACGTGGTGATCCACTACGACGACATTCCCGAGTCGGACGTCACGACCGTCAACGGAATCCCATGCACGACCCCACTGCGCACGGTCATCGACCTCGCGCCCCAACTGGGGAGGGACGATCTCGCGCTGATGGTGCGTGACTGCCTTGACCGAGGACTCTTCACGGCCGACGAGGCGCTTGCGCGGGTTGTCGAGCCGGATATTCGGACTCGGCGCGGCGCAACGCTCCTGCGGCAGATCCTGAGCGATCCCAGCACGCGCGCCTGAGGCTCCTGGGAACCCAGCACCTCACCGTTGCCCACGAGTTGGCCGACATCCCGAGTGGCATCGCGGATCAGGCGACGGCCTTGGGCTTGAGTTCAACGGACAAGGTCGCGTCGAAGGCGTCGGCGATGCGCTCAAGGATCGGCAGCGTTGGCGTCGTGCCACCGGCCTCGAATCGGGCGATCGCCGGCTGGGTCATCCCAGTGAGTTTGGCGAGATCGCGCTGGCTCCAGCCACGCTCCTCGCGCAGGCCTCGTACCTGCTCTCCCAATTCATAGGCGAGTTTGGCGGCGGCATACGCGGCGTCGACTGCGGAGTCGCCCGCCCGTGCGGCCTTGAGATCATCCCAGGACGTGCGTGCCATCACTGCTCCTCATCCTCATCCACGATGTGCTTGGCCTCGATGCAGGCCAGCATCGCCTTCTTCGCGCGGGCAACCTGCGCTCGATCCCTGCCCTTGGTCTTGGTGAAGACCGTCAGCAAGATGATTCGTCGATCACGGGCTATCCAGTAGGTGATGCGGATCGCCTGTTGCGACAGATCGAATCGGAGCTCGCGAAGCTTGCCGTCCAACTGCTTCGTATGGGGCTCGGAGAGTAGGACACCCCGCACAGCCAGCAGGTCGACATAGAACGCTGCATGGCCGAACTGGGCGCCCGGAAGCCCTTCGAGCCAGTCCCGGACCTCCGGCTCAAGCTCCACCGTCCCCCAAGACATACCATCGACGGTATCACTGGCTCTCTGCCCGCGCCACGGTCAGCCACGTTAGTTCGCGGTTGATCTCGTCGTACTGGTGGATGATGAAGTTGCGGTTCGCCACCGCGAGTGCCCAGTCCACGCCTGCCGGAGCAAGGACGTCCAGGCGGGACAGCCGGTTGGCAGCCTCTCCGAGTTTTATCATGAGCAAGTCGCCGAACGACGATCCATCACAGCAGCACCGCCTCACGGCGGATGTCGTCGTCCAGGCCGGGCTTAAGCCCGCCGTATTCGACGAGATCGAC
>CAJAKT010000089.1 GCA_903940375.1 uncultured bacterium
CTGCGCGACATCGAGATCGAGCACTCCTACCGCGAGCGGCTGCGATTCCTCGCGGGCCATGACGCCCTGTCCCAACTGGCGAATCGAGGGGAGTTCCTCGCCCAGATGGGCAAGCTGCTGCACCACGAGACCCGGTCTGGTGACCGTTTCGCCTTGCTGTTCATCGATATCGACGAGTTCAAGTCGATCAACGACACCTGGGGGCACGAGGCGGGGGACATCGTTATCTCGGAGCTGGCCCGGCGCATCTCGGCGTGCGTCCGAACAGACGATCTCGTTGCCCGGTACGGCGGAGACGAGTTCGTCGCCGCGCTGACCGCCGTGCATGACATCGACGATGCGCGGGCAGTCGCCGACAAGATCCAGGTGGCGGTGCGCGATCCGATCATTCTCAACTCGCACGCGATCCGGGTGACCGTGAGCATCGGTATCGCCCTGGTCGAGCCGGGCGAAGGGCTGTCGGAGTCGCTCCGTCGAGCGGATCTGGCTGTGTACGCGGCCAAGTCCCATGGCCGCAACCGCTCGGTGACATACGAGCAGGCGATCGCGATGGCAGGTGAGTAGACGGTCTGCGGCTAGCGCTTGAGATCCAGATCAGCCCACACGTCGAGACGCGATCCCGACCGCGACCACCCGATCGCACGCGACAGTGCGTTCACCAGGGCCATGCCGCGACCATGGCCGGACTCGGTATCGGCATCGGTGAACGTCGGACCGCCGGCATCACCGTGGTCGCCGACCGTGATGCGGACCTGACCGTCGAAGAGTTCGACGCGCAGGGTGAAGGGCGGTCGGCCGTGTCGGGCCGCATTCGCCGCGAGCTCTGAGGCGACGAGAACGGCATCGTCGATCGTTTCGTCGGGCGCACCACTAGCCCGAAGGGCCTCGGTGACATGGCCCCGGGCGGCCGCAGCCGCGGTGAGGTCCTCAGGCAGCACCCACTCCGTCGTCACGTCGGTGTCCTACCCCCCTTCGCGCATCTCAAACCACGATAGGCCTAGGGTCGATTGCGTGGTGCGCATTCTCGCGGTAGCGAACCAGAAGGGCGGCGTCGCGAAGACGACGACCGTGGTGAATCTGGCCGCGGCCTTGTCGGAACTCGGGCAGCGCGTGCTGGTGGTCGATCTGGATGCGCAGGCGTGTGCGACGTTCTCCCTGGGCCTGGATCCAGAGGACCTTGAGGACACGGGAGCGACCGTCTTCATGACCCGTGATCCGCAGCAGGACATCGCGACCCTCATCACGACGACCCCAGACGCGATCGACCTGCTGCCCGCCTCCATTGATCTCGCGGGTGCCGATCGGGCGCTTGCGAGCGTGATGGGCCGTGAGTACGTCGTGCGCGATGCACTTGCGCCGCTGCACGATCGCTACGACTGGATCCTGCTGGACTGCTCGCCGTCGCTGGGGATCATCACGGTCAACGCATTGACGGCAGCCGACTCGGTGCTCGTGCCACTGCAGTGCGAGACGCTGTCGCATCGAGGTGTCGGCCAGCTGATGGAGACGATCACCGACGTTCAGCGACTGACCAACCCGGGGCTGAGCATTCTCGGTGTGCTGCCGACGCTGTTCGACGGGCGCACGACCCATGCACGGGCGGTCCTTGCCGATCTGGGCCCGAGGTACGGGGTGCGGGTGTTCAGCCCGATCAGCCGGTCGATCCGGTTCGCCGAGGCGCCGGCCGCGGGCCGCAGCATCCTGGCGACATCAGGGACGTCCCGCGGTGCCAACGACTACCGGACGCTGGCCAACGACATCCTCGCGCCACCACCACCCACCTAGTCGAACGGCCCGTTGTGGTCGGTTTCACGTGCGTGAAACC
>CAJAKT010000090.1 GCA_903940375.1 uncultured bacterium
ATCGAGACCAGCAGCACCGCTAGGGCGCCAGCCGTCGAGGCATCGCGCACCCAGTGCCGACCGCCCGCCACAGCATCGGCGAGGTAGGAGGTGGCTACGACGGTCAGCACCAGCACGGCCGAGTCCTGCGTCGGGCTCGTCACCCAGAAGTCGCTGAGCGCCAGCATCGGGACCCAGGCTGCGGTGATGCCGACCAGCAGCACGTACCGGCCGACAGTGGGGCGGCGACGCAGCCGCAGGATCAGATCCAGCGCAGCCAGTCCCATCAGCAGACCGTTCAGCAGGCGAAAGCCCTCCGAGCCCAGCGGGCTGTTGCCCAGCACGGCACCCAGCGGGAACTGGGCCGTTGCGTAGCCGAGCGGGCCGTAGAGGTTTGCCAAGCCCGGCATCGTCGCGAAGTCACCGGCATAGGCGATGGCCCCCAGGTGGTACAGGCCGGTGTCGTAGCCGGTGACCGGGCCGAGCGCGGCAATGGCGAGATACACCTGAGCAGCGGCCAGTGCCCCGACCACCCACCACCACGATCCGGCGATGCGAATGGTGCCGGGATTGCGGCGGCGCAGCAGCCACCAGCCGGGCACCCCCATGAGCAGGACGAGGGCCAGGACGGACAGAGCGGCACCAGTGCTGCGCAGCGGGAACGCCACCCCGATGAGGCTGACCGCAACGGCCAGGATCGCCAGTCCCCACCACAGTGCCGACCCGAGCACGCCGGATCGGGTCCCGGTGCGGTCGATGGCCAGGGTCGGCAGCAGCCCCAGGCTCATGATCGCCACTGCAGCCACTGCCCAGCACAGCAGCACCAGCACGGTGCCGGACAGGATGAGCATGTGGCGCGGGGCTCAGGCCAGCGCGGTGCGGAAGTAGTCGATCGTGCGGGCCAGGCCCTCGGCCAGCGGGATCGTGGGCTCCCAGCCGAGGGTCGCCTTGGCCCGGGTGATGTCGGGCTGACGGCGCACCGGGTCGTCCTGCGGAAGTGGGTGGTACTCGATTGTCGAGTCGGACCCGGTCTGCTCGAGCACCATGGCCGCGAGCTCGGCGATCGTGAACTCACCCGGGTTGCCGAGGTTGATCGGGCCGGTGACCTCGTGGCCGGTGGCCATCATCGCGACGAGGCCGCGGATGAGGTCGTCGACGTACTGGAAGGACCGCGTCTGCTGGCCCTCGCCGTAGATCGTCAGCGGCTTCCCGGTGAGGGCGCTCACGACGAAGTTCGACACCACGCGGCCGTCATGCGGATGCATTCGCGGGCCGTAGGTGTTGAACAGGCGCACGACCTTGATGTTCAGATCGTGCTGACGGTGGTAGTCGAAGAACAGCGTCTCGGCAGCGCGCTTGCCCTCGTCGTAGCAGGCCCGCGGACCGATCGGGTTCACGTTGCCCCAGTAGTCCTCGGTCTGCGGGTGGACCTTCGGGTCGCCGTAGACCTCGGATGTCGACGTCGTGAGGATCTTCGCGCCCGTGCGCTTGGCCAGGCCGAGCATGTTGATCGACCCATGCACCGCGGTCTTGGTCGTCTGCACCGGATCGCGCTGATAGTGGATCGGCGAGGCAGGGCAGGCCAGGTGGTAGATCTCGTCGACCTCGACGTAGAGCGGGAAGGTCACGTCGTGCCGGATCACCTCGAAGCGCGGATTCGGCAGCAGGTGAGCGATGTTGTCCTTGGTCGACGAGTAGTAGTTGTCGACGCACAGCACGTCGTAGCCGTCGTCCAGCAGCCGCTCGCACAGATGCGATCCGATGAACCCGGCACCGCCGGTCACCAGCGCACGCCCCTTGGCAATGCTCACGTGGTCCTCCCTTGACGCTGCCTAAGGTAGCGGCCCGCCTGACCGAGCATCCCTCGCCACGTGGCGAGGAAGTGATGTCGCCTCGTCCAGGCATCGGCGTGGTGGTCGAGATGCACCGGCACATCCGCCATCGGGAGGGCGACCGCGCCCGTCGGTTGGAGGTCGTCGCGATCCTCGACGGTGTGGGTGGCTGTCGTCCCGAAGCCGATGTTCTCGATCAGGTTCACGTTGCTCGTCGCCGTGAACTGGCCCGACTCCATCGCCGCAAGGACGAGCTGGCCATCCCAGGTGTCGACCTGTTTACGGGCGAGCAGCTCGAAGGTGCTCGTCCAGTAGACGGTGCCGGGGATGGAATGGCCCGCGCGTGCCCAGAGCCGGCGCATCGGCAGACGCGACCGCCACCCGGAGATATCGAGTTCGTGCTGTGCCCACGAGCGCCGCCAGGTCGCCCAGCCCCAGATGTGCGGGACCTGGCTGAAGCGGTAGGGCAGGTCGGGATGGGCCAGTGCGGTGTCGGGGACGAAGTTGCAGCCCGAGATGGCGAATACCCGACTGTCGTTCTCGTAGCGATCGAGCAGCTCGGTGCAGTAGCCGAAGAACGACGGCACCGGGATGATGTCGTCCTCGAGGATGATGCCGCGCTCCTCGTGAGCGAAGAACCAGGTGATCGCTGTCGTGACCCCGAGTCCGCAGCCGAGGTTGGCGTCCTGGAAGAGAGTCTCGACCGTGCAGTCCCAGTCGATGGTGCCGACGAGGTCGCGACAGGCCTGCACACGCTCGGCCTCGTCCGGTCGGTCAGCGCGCGCGCCATCAATGGCGACGTACAGCCGCTGCGGCTTGACCTCGCGCAGGCGGTTGAGCAACACCGCGAGGTGGTCGGGGCGGTTGAACGCCATCACCAGGACGGGCTCGGTCACGCTGCCGCTCATGGCTTGCGCCCTCTCGACGACATCGCGTACTTGCGTACGCGGTCGATCGTCGTCAGCAGCTTCGCGCCGTAGTGATGCTTGCTGGCCCAGCTGTCGGCCATCCGATCGACCACGACCGGCACCGAACGCATGGGCATGGCAATCGAGGTGGCCGGGGCGAGGCGAGACGCACCTTGAACGGTGTGCGTCGCATCCCCGCCATAGCCGATGTTGTCGACGAGGTTCGTGTTCGACGTGGCGACGAGCTGGCCGGAAGTCATCGCTGCGCAGACGAGCTGCCAGTCCCAGGTGTCGACATCGCCACGTGCAGTGAGCTCGAACTCCGTCGCCCAGTAGGCCGCGGCCGGGACGGAGTAGCCGGTGCGCCGGAGTAGGACCTGCGGCGGAAGCTCGCGGTGCCAGCCAGTGCCGTCGAGACGGTGCTGCGCCCACGAGCGACGCCATGTCGCCCAGCCCCAGACCACCGGTACCTGCGAGAAGCGATACGGGTCTCCCGGGGCTGCCAGCCGCGTCCGCGGCACGACATTGCAACCGCTGATCGCGAACACCCGCTCGTCATCCGCGTAACGGTCCAGGAGTTCGGTGCAGAACCCGAAGAAGGACGGATCGGGGATGGTGTCGTCCTCCAGGATGATGCCGCGCTCGACCTGCGAGAAGAACCAGCTGATCGCCGTGGTGACGCCCCGGCCGCAGCCCAGGTTCGTGTCCTGGAAAAGTGTCTGGACCTCGGCGTCCCAGTCGATCGACGCGGTCAGGTCCCGGCAAGCCTGCACACGCTCGGCCTCGTCCGGCCGATCAGATCGCGGTCCGTCAACGGCGACGAAGACTCGTTCGGGGCGCACCTCGCGAAGGCGGTCGATGAGCACGGCCAGGTTGTCCGGCCGGTTGAACGCCATCACCAGGACGGGCTCAGTCACCGTCACGGGACTCCCGGATCTCCTTCAGTTCACGGTCGAGCAGGGCGATCTCCTCCGCCAGCCGGCGAATGCGCGCCTCGTGCCGACTCAGCTCGTAGCTCAACTGCACGGCGACGAGAATCAGCAGGACGACGGTGACGAAGAAGAGCAGGTTGACCGGCTGGGCAACGCCGAGCGTCTGGCTGATCCAGTTGAGGGCGCCGGGGAAGATCGAGAAGAACAGTGCTGCGCCGGACAGGAAAAGCCACAGCACCGCGTACTTCTCACGCAACACACCCCGGCGCAGCAGGCTGAACACGAAGAGGAAGGTGATGATCGCGGCGATCGCACCGAGCACCTGCGCCGTCATGAGCGATCACCTCGCGGCGTGTAGCC
>CAJAKT010000091.1 GCA_903940375.1 uncultured bacterium
CATCAACGTGATAAATGGATCTTGCATGGATTACGCCATCAAGTAGGGGCTTGTGTGCACATAGATTTGGTGTGCGGAACTGGGGTCTGCCCCCGGTCAGTCAACCAAACCGGGGGCAGACCCAATCGTTTTGGATTGGGTTCTTGGGCTCAGTGAACAGGTTGGGGACGGCGGTAAAGACAACGCGCAATGCTTCTTGGGGCTACAGATCTACTGCGGCTTTCCCAAGAGTGTCAGGCACTCCTGCTACGTTTCGCAGGTCAAAGACTCGGGCAGAACCTGCAACAAAAATGTCGTCGGTTCGAGCCCGACCCGCCCCAATCCTTGCGCCGCAACGGTTTTCGCCGTTCCGTGTGATGCGGCATCATGAATGCGATTTTTCGAGGGTCTCGAATGCGATTTTTCGAGGGTACCTTTCGCGGCAATTCGAGGGCGATTTGGCGCACGAACAGGTACGCACGGGCACCAACGGGCTCGAGCGGGCGTGGGCAAGACTCATAATCCGGTCGTCGTCGGTTCGAGCCCGACCGCCCCACGACTCGAAAGTTATTGCAGTGCATCGACGTTCGGCTCACCCGTCACCTGAGTTTGCCCGGATGCTGACTCCCCTGAGTTGTGGTGTGCCGGCGCCCAATCCGTCAGTGGTGCAGCCGGTTCGCGAGGGACAGCCCCAGGTCGCAGGCGGTGCGGAGCTCCCTCATCACGGCCTCCATGTCTGTTCGGGCGTGGAAGCCGAAGACCGGTGACCTCGTCGGGAGACCTGCTGACCGTCGAGCAGGCCGCCGACTACCTGAACATCACTGACCACTTCGTGCGCCGGCTGATTCGCGAGCGGCGCATACCGTTCCTGAAGGTCGGGAGGCTGGTTCGGCTCCGCCGCCCGGCCATCGAGGCGTACCTCGCGGAATGTGCGGTCCCGGCGGTCCGTCGGTGACTCCACCGCCGCTTTCGCTGATCTGTTATCGAAATATTCCGATGGGTCATTGTCATCGGAATATCCCTATGAACCTTTACTATCGGAATATTCCTATAGTACCGTGTAACCATGGCACTCAACGGCACCGTCTCCAGTCCGCAGGCCCTGGGTCGACTGCTGCAGCAGGCACGGCTGTCCCGGGGGCTCTCCCAGCAGCAGGTGGCCGCCCAGCTCGGGATCAGTCAGGGCTACGTCTCAGAGCTCGAGAGCGGCAAGACGTCCCTTGCCCTCACTCGCGTCTTCGACATCATGCGCCTGACCGGGATGACGCTTCAGGCGGAGATTCCCGAGGGCTCGACTGATGCCTAGCCTCGAGGTTCATCTCTACGAGACCCACGTCGGTGATCTCGTCGGAGACTCCTGGCGTGACTTCGACTTCGTCGCGATGGGTGCCGCCATCGACCGGTTCGGGGTGGGCAGCACGGTCCTGTCGGAGTCGGTTCCGCTCGTGCCACGGCAACCTCGCGGAAAGGCCGCCCGGAGGCGCGTGTTCTTCGACGAGTTGCTGCCGGAGGGCGCTGCCCGACAGCGACTGGCCGATCGAGCTCGGGTTACGCCCATGGACACCCTGGGTCTGCTGGCCTCGTACGGGCGAGACGTCGCCGGCGCCGTGCAGGTGATCGACCCGACAGCTGCGGATGCTGCCGACCCTCCCCGCGCCCGTGCGCTGTCGACGGCCGACATCGTCGACCTGCTGGACGACGTGGCTGCCTTCCCACTCGGAAACGCGCCGGTGTCGGGCAAGGCGTCCCTGGCTGGTGTCCAGGAGAAGGTCCTCCTGGCACGGGTGGGTGATCGCTGGGCGCAGTGCCTCTATGGCTATCCCTCGACCCACATCCTCAAGCCGGTGGCACGGCCTCACTCCGACATGATCTACAACGAGGAGTACGCCTCGCGCATCGCACGCGCCCTAGGCCTCGCGCCCTATGCGACCTGGATCGAATCCTTCGAGGGCACGGACGCACTGGTGATCGAGCGGTACGACCGGGACGACGAGATCCCCGGTCGTCGCCTCCACCAGGAGGACTTCAACCAGGCACTGGGGGCTTCCGGTGCCGAGAAGTACCAGGAGCGCTCAGGCAAGGTGAGTCTCGGGCGAGTAGCTTCGGTCGTCGCGAGTTCGGAGGGACTCGCTGGGCTCCAGCGACTCTTGACGCTCGTCACCCTCGCCGTCGCTATCGGCAACCTCGACATGCACGCCAAGAACATCTCGCTGCTGCATCCGCCGGAAGGACCTGCGCGGCTGGCACCTGCCTACGACGTCGTGCCGTTGACCCACTACGCGGGAATCGACGGTCGCATGGCCATGGCGATCAACGACGTCTACGAGCACTCACGTATCCGTCGGAACGACCTCATCGCCGAAGCCGGCCGCTGGGGGCTGGGCGCAGTTCGTGCCGAGGAGGTCATCGATCAGGCGGTGAAGGTCGTCCGGTCGACGGTGGAGCACGAGTCACCCCACGCACGCGCGGTGCCCGGTCTGCCGGCGCTCATCGATTCGCTCGCGGTCCGGATCGGGTCGCGCGAGTAGGCTGCGCCGTCGCGTGAGGAGCGGTGCTGGGTATTCGCCACAACCTTGAACAGCCAATCTCCCTATCCAGGGTTAGGAGGACAACCTTGAATACCCCTCACGCCAGTCGCGGACGGTAGTCAGTTGGCGACCAGTGCGGTCACCTTCGCCAGGCGCAGGGCGGCTGCGACTGAGATGGCGCGCTGGGCGTTCGTGGCCGCCAGGAGCTGCCCGGAGTGCCGTAGGTCGTGCACGCGGACGTTAGCGAAGCCCATCGCTCGGAGTGTGCGCGTGATCGCGATCTGGATCCGGTTGTATGCACACTTGCCGGACCTAGTGGGGAAGATCAGCCCCTCGGGTCCGATGAGGGCGAGGACGCGGGGCTGCATCGATGCCGAGCGTCAGCCGCTCGGCGTGCTGGTACGTGCTTGCTCCCTTGATCCGGGCTGGTCAAACGGCTGCGAACCGCCCCCGCGCCCGGCAAGCGACGTCCGCAGGTGCTCGCCGAGGTCGGCGTACCACTCACGCACGACCGCCGAGGTGACGTCGCCGATCTGGTAGCCGCCGATGCGCGGATCGATGTGCAGGTTCCAGGCAGACCGGTATCGCTCGCGCGTGGATGCCTTGATGGGCCGCTGGTCGATCCAGGTGCGTCCGAACTCCGCGAGGGTGATCCGCGCGTGGACCGGCGCCTTCCACATCTCGCGTACGAGGTCGGACTGCGCAGTGGCGAGATGGGCGTTGGTGTCGGCCTTCGTCGCGTACGCACGC
>CAJAKT010000092.1 GCA_903940375.1 uncultured bacterium
GGACTAGCAGGACGACGGCGTCACGTTGCGGTGAAGAGCCCGAACCGCTCACTGTTCCATCGGTCAGGGCAAGGGTGCGTCGTCGGCGAGCAGATCCTGCGCCGCGGTGCTGAACGCGTAGTCGCCGCTCGCTGTCTGCGTGAGGCACCAGATCAGGTCGAAGCGATCTTCGGGCCAGGCCTTCGGCAGGGCGGCCGGATCAACCAGCGGGAACTGCCCCAGCAACTGCGGCATCGATCCGTGGTGCCACACGACGAGGGCGTTGCGGTCGTCGCCGAGGATGCTGGCCGCGGCCTGTTCCGTATCGCTGTGCGAGAAGTGGTCCTCGACATCGACGCCCAAGCGGGCAGCCGTTGGTGTGGCGGTGTCTCGTTCTCGCTTGCTCCGGTACTCGTGAGTCGGCTTCGTGGCAATCACCCGCTGCGGCTTGGCCAGACCCGGTCGGTCCGGCGACGGAACGTGGTCGAAGAGCGCGGCAAGTGCGCCGGCCCGCGTCCACCCCTGTACGGAGAGGGAGTGCGGGTCGCTCTGCCCGTGCTGATCAACGCCCAACGGGGGCCCGGAGTCGGCGGGCTTCTCCGCGTGCCGGAGGAACATGAGGGTGCGTGGCGCCATGGCGCAACTATGGCAGCCATACGAGCACCGAAGCACCTGCCGCCCGGCCGGATGGTTGACAGGCCGGAAGCCGTAACCTAATGTCCTTGATTTGTAGGACGACTAACTTGTGGTCGGCTCCCACCTTGGCCGACCAGGAATAGGCGAGGGGTCACAAACGTGCCAATCTCCGAGGCTTCAACGTCGGCCGAGCGGGACGAGTCGCTCCGCGACCTGGTAGCGCGCTCTCGACGACTGGGCTTGGACCACTCCTTGGTGTTGTTCGGCGGTGGTAACACCTCCGCGAAAGGTCGGGTGAGGGACCATCTGGGCCGCGAGCATGCAGTCCTGTGGGTCAAGCAGTCGGGCGCAGATCTGGAGATCGCGTCCGAAGACGACTTCTCGGCTCTGCGACTAGGGGACCTGCTGCCTTTGGAGGTTCGAGAGCAGATGTCGGACGCCGACATGGTGGCAGCCGTGGCGTGCGCGATGCTGGACCCGGAGGCGCGTCGACCATCGATCGAGACTCTTCTGCACGCCTTTCTCCCCGCTGCCCACATTGACCATGTGCATGCTGACGCCATCTGCACGCTCACGAACCACGCGGAGGGTGAACGGATCACGAGAGAGGCGTTGGGTCCCGGCTTCGCTTATGTGGACTGGATCCGTCCGGGATTCCGACTCAGCAAGATCGTCAGTGAACTGCGGGAATCCGATGGTGTCGTTCTCGCCCATCATGGTCTGGTGACCTGGGGCGCTGACTCAGAGGAGTGCTACTCGCGCACGATGAATGCCGTACGTGCGGCAGAGGAATTCATCGCAGCGAACCGGATGCCGGCCACGCCGGGCCCACGCCATGATGACATTCACGATGCGGAACTCGAGACGTTGCTAGCGCAACTTCGCGGGGCGGTCAGCATCTCCGGGCGTCGGGTGCTCGGAGTGGATCGGCGCTTGCGCGAAGTAGCGGATCGGCCGGATGTCGAGACGATAGTTGCGGCGGGCGTTTCGAGTGCCGATCACATGCTCACGATCAGGCCCCGGTGCTTCGCATTGACGGGTACGAGTGCAGAGGAGATCCGCACGGGCATTGAGTCGTATGCCAGCGAATACCTGAGCAACTTCGAGCAGAATGCCGATCACATTCCTGAGGGCAGCCTGCCACACGATCCAATGCCCAAGGTGATGCTCGTGCCGGGTCTGGGTGCAGTGACCACAGGCCCCACGGCCGCGCATGCGGAGATTGCGGCTGACATCGCCGTGCATACTCTGGGTGTGGCGGCGGCTGTCGCTGACGCTTTTGGTCGACCCGAACCGATGTCTGAGAAAGACACAGTCCAGTTCGATTACTGGCCACTTGAGCTCTACAAACTCACCCTTCGGCCAGCGGCGCGAAGGTTGACTGGGCACATTTCGATCGTCACGGGCGCCGCATCGGGAATCGGCCGAGGCATCGCACTCGCGCTGGGTCGCGAGGGTTCGTCGGTCGTACTGGCCGATCTGGATGCCGACGGGCTCGAGGAAGTGGTCGATGCCATCCAATCCCTCGGGGGGCCACGGCCAGCCACGATCCGAGGTGATCAAGGTGATCCGGCAGTCGTACGCGAGACGGTCGCCAGTGCGGTCCGCAACTTCGGCGGGCTGGACGGCGTGGTTCTTAACGCGGGTATAGCGGTGACCGGTTTGCTGGACGACCTGACGCTCGACATTTGGGAGAAGGCACTCACCGTCAACCTCACGAGTGCGTTGCTCCTCACTCAGGAGTCCATGCGGGTATTCAAGAACCAGGGCATGGGTGGGTCTCTCGTATACGTAGCTAGCAAGAACGCCTTCAGCCCTGGCGCCGGGTTTGGCGCCTACTCAGTATCCAAGGCGGGCATGCTGCAACTGATGCGCATCGCGGCGCTTGAAGGAGGGGGGCTGGGGGTTCGTGCGAACGCGATCAACCCAGACGCCGTCTTCGACCATTCCCGTCTTTGGGATGGAGGCATCCGTGAGGAGCGGGCAGCCGTTCATGGCATCAATCCGGATGAACTGGAGGCCTTCTACGCCAAGCGGAACATGCTTGGCCGTCAGGTGACCACCGCCGACGTTGCGGCGGCTGCCATGTACCTGATGACCGATGATTCGGCGTGCACGACGGGCGCGGTCATCCCGGTCGACGGTGGCGTGGCGGCCGCGTTCCCCCGATAGCCGCTCCGCCCGAGGCTGGGCGCGAGGGATGCGGCGAGCTCAGCGGGTCCGCAGGATCGCGAACTCGAAGCGTCCCTCAACGAAATAGGTCTGGCTGTACACGACAGGGCGACCGTGGCGCTCGTAATGGACCTGGTCAAGGAGGAGGTACAGCCCCGAATCCGGTCTGCCCCTGCCCCAGCCGATCTCCTTTGAGGAGACGGCGTGCACCTTGGCAAGCGCCCGCACGGGGAGCAGCCCCTGCTGCTCGAGATCGTGGAACATGGATACCTTGCCGATACGTTCGACAACCCGCGCCGGGAATCCCGTATCGAGGATGACCTCGTAGCTGAAGGCAACGATCTGACCGTCGGCGCTGACCGCACGCTCGATGTAGATCACCGAGTCGTCTTCGCTGATCTGAAGTCGGCCGGACTCTGTAGCCGTCGGCTTTCGTCGAACGACGACACGTCGCTCAATCTCAGGCGTCATGCCCATGTCCCGGATACTGGCGCTCATCGAACGCAGTTCCTGTAGGCCGGCCATGATGCCGCTGCCGAAATCGCATACATAGGACCCTGAGCCGTGCCGGACGTCGACGAGCCCTTGCGATTCGAGGAGTTTCATGGCCGTGCGCACGGTGACGCGAGAGACGCCGTACTCCTCGGTGATCTGGGCCTCACTCGGCAGTCGCGCCCCCGGCAGGTACTCACCGCCCATGATTTTCACGCGCAGATTCTCGGCGAGGAGACGACCCAGATTCTCTCCTGGGCGGCGGAGGGTTCGGTCGCTGCGAACAGTTCGAGCAGGCATGTCGTCATCCTCTCACCGGCGGGATCCGGCTCAGTGTGTCGGCGTTACCCAAATGTTACGGTGTAATAGAGGATAACTGTTGTCATACAACTTATTTCCGGTAAGGATGTGCCCATCTTGCCTTTGCAGGGTAGGGCTGGGCGACATTGCGGGTCTGACTGGTGATGAGTCGCTCGTTTCATCGGACCTAGAGAAGGAGAAAGGTGAAGGCGATGTCAGCAAATTCCAACGGTTCCCCCTCGAGAAGGAGACCGGCATCTGCACATCGGGGTGTCCGCCGCGCAGTCACTGCGCTAGCAGCATTGGCCCTCGTGTCCACGCCCGTCCTCGCAGCATGCGGGTCAAGCTCGACCTCGTCCGAGGGCTCAGCGGCAGGTAGTGTGCCGGCCTCGGCAGCGGCATCTGCCGCTGTTGGCGAATGCCCGGACAACCCGCTTTGCGGAAGTGACGCGACGAACATGCAGGGCAAGACCATCGACTTCGGCTACTCGCGCATCGGCGGCTGGCCGCCCAGCGCAGCGCCTGAGGCAATGTGGCCGGCATTCCAGGCATATGCCAAGGAGAAGTTCGGCTACACAGCGAACCTGACTTTCGCTGAGGCCCCGTTCGGGGAGCTCTTCCAGAAGATTGCTCCGACGCTGGCCTCGGGCTCGCAGGAATTCAACCTGATGATCGTCGACAGCCAGTGGCTGGGTGCGCTCGCAGAGCCCGGCTGGATCGTTCCTGCCGACCAGATCTATGCCTTGAACCCGGACCTGGACAAGGAGCCGTACTCAAGCCTTGTTACTAGCACGTACCAGGTGTACCCGGACGGCTCCGGCCAGCGCTGGGGCTTCCCGCAGATGCCGGACACCCAGGGTGTGGCACTGCGTCTGGATATGCTCCAGGACCCGGCCAACCAGAAGGCCTTCCAGGAGAAGTACGGTCGGCCGCTCGGAACGACGTTCGCCGACTACGAGAACATCACGATGAAGGAATTCACGGATGTCATCGCGTTCTTCAACAATCCTGATCAGGGCTTCTACGGCACCGCCCTTCAATACAGCAAGGATTATGACTTCTTCTCCTGCGCCTACTACCCCTTCGTGTACTCGCAGGGTGGCGAGATCTGGGATCCGCAGACGAACAACGTCGAGGGCATCCTCAACACCGATCTCAACGCCAAGGCGATGGAGGAGTTCGTCGGACTGAAGGAGTACCAGGCTCCGAGCTTCGCCACGCAGGGCATCGGCGAGGTCATCGACCTGTTCACCAAGGGAAAGGTCTTCTCGGCCTTCCAGTGGAACGCAGTGGGTGCGGCCATGATCACGCCTGAGCTTGAGGGCAAGGTGCTCTTCATTCCGCTGCCGAAGTTCCCCGGCCCCGACGGCCAGCCGAAGATCATTGGCGCCATGGGCGGTCAGCCGTGGGTGGTCAATGCGTTCAACGATGACGAGCACATGCGCGTCTCGATTGACTTCCTCAACTGGTGGTACCAGCCCGAGACCCAGAGCACCTTCATCAATGAGAATGGTGGCCTGCCTTGGGACAAGGAAGGTGTGAACAACCCCGAGTACATGAAGAACATCCCGTACATGGGCTCCTTCAAGTACATGCTCGAAGAGGGTCGCTCGAAGGACTTCTGGCACGTGCCTGAGTACTCCGAGATGCTCGCTGTTCAGCAGGAGGCGTTCAACGCCTACGCAACTGGCCAAATCAAGAGCGCGAAGGCAGCGCTCGACTATGTTGCTGCCAAGCAGCAGGCCATTCTGTTCGACGCCGGGCGCACCACGACCCCGCCGCCGGAGGGAACTGCTGAGATGACCCTGCCGGTCGGCTGATCGACTCGCAGTAGTTGCACGGCTCAACCTGTTTGGGCCCGCCTCACATGAGGGGGGCCCAAACAGGGCCTCCAGATCGGAACAGGCGAAGGGACAGTTGCGAAGGGCATGAGTACTGCA
>CAJAKT010000093.1 GCA_903940375.1 uncultured bacterium
ACCGGGACCATCACCGTGCACTGCAGGATGAAGACGAGGTCATTGAGGAGTGCGCGATCGTCACGGCGCCGCGCGTATGCGAGGTTCACGACGAAGCTCGCGGCATAGCCGAAGGCGACCCACACCAGCCACGGCCGCAACGACAGCAGGATCAGCCCGCCGGCAACGGCGATGGACCACCACAGGGCGAGTGGCCGTGCGAAACGGCGCGGGTCGGGGTGTCGTGATGCGCGGTCGCGCACGGTCGCGAGCAGGAAGTACGAAGCGGGGTAGGCCGCTATCCAGGTGACGGCCAGCAGCAGGACGATCGGCGACCAGGGCGAGACCGGGACGGCGACGGCAATCGGCAGGGCGAGGAAGGCCCAGGCGCCGTGCTGCGGGGGCACCATCGACGGCCGTCGTCGGGAGGAGGTGGATGCGGGCACCCGCTGATTGTGGTGGATGGGGCAGACTGCCCTCCGTGCGCCTCATGGACTTCTGGGAACGGATGGACGAGGTCTTCGGACCCGCGTACGCACGGTCGTGGGCCCATGACGTCGTGCTGACCCCACTTGGCGTCACGGTCGACGATGCGATCGCCACCGGAGTGGACACCAAGGACATCTGGCGCGCTGTCTGCGCCACCACGGAGGTCCCCGGAGTCCTGCGGTGACCGCCGCCCGCAGTGACCTGCGCTACCTGACCGTCGTCACCTACGGACGCACCGGCAGTACGGTCCTGCAGGCGGCACTCAACGCCCTGCCCGGTGTCGTCGTCCGGGGGGAGAACTACTCGGCCCTACGCGGGCTCAACGCCTACGTGCAGGCCCTTGCCGAGACCGCCGATCGTCACCACGCCGGCAAGCCCGGCCACCCCTGGTACGGATCCGCGCGGCTCGACCCGGCAGCCGTTGTCGCCGACCTGCGCGAGCACGTCCTCAACACCGTGCTGCGTCCCCGTGCTGACACGACGTGGATCGGCTTCAAGGAGGTCCGTTACGAGCCGGGGCACTTCGCCGGCTACGACGACCTGCTGAACTACCTGCTCTTCCTCGACAAGCTGTTCCCCGGCATCGCCTATCTCGTCAACGTGCGGAATCCGCAGGATGCGGCCCGTAGCGGCTGGTGGCCCGACAACGCGAACGCGCAGGACGTCCTGACGACAACGCGCGCCTGGCTCTCGGACGCGGCCTCGGACCTCACCCGCATGCTGGGCAGCGGGCGTGCGGTGCTGGTCGACTACGACGAGTGGGACGGGCATCCCGAGGTGCTGATCGAGTCGTTCGCGGAGCTCGGTCTTCCGCGCGACGACGCGGCCGTCACGGCGGCCGTCGGAACCCGGCTGGGTCACGGCCCGCACGGCAGCGTGAGCGGAACGGCGTGACAGCAGCCGACGAACTGCAGGCCGCCCATACGGCAGAGGCCGCGCACATCCAGCGCAATACCGTGCGCGTGCTGTCTGTGGGCTCGGTGTTCAGCGGCATCGCCGTCGCGGGCTCGGTGGCCGCCGGCTCCCTCATCGCAGCCTCCGTCGCCGACAGCGAGGCGGCCGCCGGATTCGCGCAGACGGCCGGTGTGCTGGGCGCCGCGGTGCTGGCTCTGCCGCTCGCTCGTATCGCGCTCAGTCGCGGCCGGCGCGTCGCACTCGCCACCGGTTATGCGCTGGGCGCGATCGGTGCCGTCATCGTCGTGTTCGCCGCGGTGCACCGGAGCCTGCCACTCGTGCTGATCGGCTGCTTCTTCGTCGGGGTGGCCTCGGCATCGAGCTATCAGGCCCGGTACGCGGCCACTGACCTTGCCCCCGAGCATCGTCGCGCGCAGGCGCTGTCATGGGTTGTCTGGGCGGGCACGGTCGGCGCGGTGCTGGGCCCCAATCTGCTCAATGCGTCCGGTCACCTCGGGATGGCCCTGGGGCTGCCTCAGCTGTCGGGGCCCTACGTGGTGGCGGCGTTCTGCCTCGCCATGGCCGCGCTGATCCTGACCGTGTTCCTGCGGCCCGATCCGTATCTGACCTCGATCGCGCATCGCGAGGCGCGGGGCGACATGTCCGCACGTCCGCGGCTGCGTGACGGAATCGAGCACCTGCGTGGCCGGCCGCGCGCGATCCTCGGGATCACGGTGATCGCGATCGGGCACGTGGTCATGGTCATGGTGATGGTCATGACGCCCGTGCACATGGCGCACGTCGATGTCACGCTTCAGCTCATCGGCCTGGTCATCAGCGTCCACGTCGCCGGCATGTACGCCTTCTCGCCCGTGGTCGGCTGGTTCGTCGATCGTGCAGGACGCATCCCCGTCGTCGTGGCGGGCATCGGGATTCTCGTCCTCGCCTGTGTCGTTGCCGGCACTGCTCCGGGCGACAGCGTCCTGCAATTGGGCATCGGCCTGTTCCTGCTGGGCCTGGGCTGGTCCTGCACCCTGATTGCGGGGTCGACGATGGTCACCGACGAGGTGCAGCCGGTGGAGCGACCGGCGGTTCAGGGCCTGTCGGACCTGACGATGAACGCTGCCGGCGCCGTCGGGGGAGCGGTGGCGGGGATCGTTGTTCTCGTGTCGTCGTACGGGGTGCTGTGCGCCGTCGCCGCAGTTCCGTTAGTGGGTCTGGCGGCCGCCGTGTCCCGGCCGGCATGGCGTCGTCACTCCGTCAACGCTGACTAACTGGGCGGGGCGACGGACACCCAGGACAGATCTCGGCCACAGAGGCCGGTCGCCTGATCGACGGGGACCGAGATCAGGCTGCGGTCCGCATCCGTGTCCGTGAGGTACACGGGGCCGAGGGAGAACGGGCCGCTGTCCGTGCCGGGCCGCCACCACGGCTTGGTGTAGTCGAGGGTCAACTGGTGGGGGCCCGCCTCAAGGTTGACCCGACCCAGGCTCGTCGTCAGCGAGCCGCCGGGTTCCACCATGCTCCTGCCCTCGGCAATGGGGGCGCCGTCGACGGAGGCGATGAGCTGGCCGGGGTATGAGCCGGCAACCCACACCTCGTATGTTCCGGAGACCGGAATGTCGACGGGCAGGATGACGGAGCCGGCTTCCGCGGGCGTGACGCTGGCGCCGTCGCCATTGGCGGTCCAGCCGGCGGGCAGAGGGCCCGCGCCGAGAGGGAGCACGGTCGCCGGGGTCATCGGTGCCGCGACAAGTGAACTCCCCGAGGTCGCATCCTGGGCAAGTCCGGTGATGGCGTCGCAGGCGGCGTCGGGAGCCACCGCGTAGAGGCCAGCAAGGGCGACATCGGCGGGCGTCCCCGGAGTGCCGGGGATCCGCCTCCAGACGTCGTAGTAGGTGCCCGCGCGAGCCATCTCGTACGTGGCGGGTGGCCGGGAGCCCGTGGGGGACCTGCGCAGGACCAGCAGCGGGTAGGCCTCGAGGGTCGAGGGCGGGAACGCGCTGACATCGAACGACTCACCCTTCTGGCCGATCGTGCCGTCCCGGAGTGGGATCTGGTTGACGCGCAACTCAGCGGCGACCTCGGTGTCGAGGTCGCGCAGGAAGTGCCGCCCGCCGAATGTCGCGAAGTCGGTCATGAGAGCTGGGCCTTGACCGGCGAACTCGTGACCGATGGCCTGGAGCTCGGACTGCTGGTCGGCGGGAGCGAGCCATACGGCCTTGTAAGCCAGGGTGTTCGACCAGAGCACGCCGCCCACGACGAGGGCCACAGCCGTCGCGCCGACGAGTTGCGTCACGCTGTGTCGATGAACCGGGGCATCGCGTGCGACGGGCCGAGACGAGAGCAGCCACCCGGCGCCAGCGAAGGCGCAGGCCAGGACGGCAGGCGATGCCACGGCGGTCGCCTTGCCGGCCAACCAGGCACCTCCGGAGAACTGCGAGTAGGTCAGGACCAGAGTCGCCGAGCCGGCGTAGAACACCAGGGCCCACGAGCGCCGACGCACTGCGCTGACGATGCCGAGCGCGGCCAGCGCGGCCACGACGGCGATGAGGAGCGCGGTCGCCGTCGGCTGGGCTGTCGGGAACCGGAAGTCGCCGGTCGGCCAGACTCCGGCGGCCTGCCAGGGGTTGAGGGGCCCGACGAGATTGCCGATGTCGGGAATCTCCGGCACCAGGGCCAGCCGCTTGGGCACCGCTCCGACAGCGAGCAGCACGGCGGCAGTGGCCAGTGCGGACGCGATCGCGGCGGTGGCGATGGCCCCGGAGTACGGACGGCGGATGATCCACCCGAGCAGCAGGGCGGCGACAAGCACGGGTCCTACGTAGCCGATGCCCGACGAACCGGTGACGGTGTAGAACGCCAGCGTCGCGATCGTCGGTGGCACCAGGGCACGCCACGTCGACCCGCGTCGAGTCGCCTCGACGGCCGTGACGCTCAGCACGGCAAGGAGCACCGGCAGCAGGATCTCCTTGAGGCCGCCCCACAGGACATATGCGAAGACGGTGGCGGCCTGAGCGGCGATGACACTCGTGAGTGCGCGCAGCCAGCGCGGGGCGATGAGAGTGCGCAGCAGGTGGTAGGTGACCAGCGCGAGCAGGGCGCCGAGGACGCACATGTAGGGATGCAGGAGCCAGGCAATGTCGACACCGGTGAGCTGCGACATCACGCCGAGAGGGGGGAAGGCGCCGGTTGGATACGGCGGGCCGCCGTTGCCTCGGAAGTTCACGTCGATGAGGCGCTCGAACGTGGACGTCACGGGGACGGGCACCGTCTTGCCGGCAGCCATGAGCTGGTCGGTAAAGGCCAGCCACGAAGCGCTGTCGTCGAGCTTGACCCATCCTGCCCAGGACGCCCGTCCGGACATGGCGACTGGTGCGGCGAAGCTGGCGAATGCGGCCAGTGCGACCAGGCCGGGCCACGGATCCAGTCGCGCGAAGCCCCCGCGGATCAGGTCCCGGGAGCGGAGGAGGGCCAGGACGTAGCCGATGGCGGCGACCAGAGAGATCGCGACCGTTGTGTAGGGCGCAGTCGCGGTGGTGAACGTCGTGACGGATCCGACGAGGACGACGAGCGCGAGCCCGACTGGCGCGGTGACCGGGCCGAAACTGAACGTGCGCTGAGTCACGGCCACGAGCAGGCCGGCCCCGAGCAGGATTGCGCCGAGCAGGAGGGGTGCTGCGGCATACGCGATCACGAGCTCCATCGCGCGTCCCTCCCGTTGGCGCCCATCCGGCGCGCGCGCCGCCTGCTAGCCAAGGTCGATACCAGCCGGGAGCCGTGGAGCGAAGCTTGCGTCGAGGTCGATCGCCTTCCTCAGGAGCACGACCGCCTCATCCTCATCGCCGGTCGAATGCAGCAGCAGTCCGAGGTTCCACAGGGCGGACGGCCGTTGCGGATCCAGGTCGAGCAGACGACGGTACGACGCGATCGCGGCCTGGTCCTCGCCAGCGGCGGCCTGCGAGACAGCCAGGTTGAAGTGCCCGTCGGCGAACGACGGATCGAGTTCGACGGCTCGTGTGTAGAGCTCGCGGGCCGCGGCCGGGTCGCCCTGTGCCTCGCGCACGGTGCCGAGATCGTAGACCGCCACAGCGTCCTCCGGCGTCAGCTCGATGGCCTGGCCGAAGGCATCGGCCGCGGCAGTGAGATCGCCCGCCCGGTATGCCGCCAGCCCCTCGGCAACGAGAGCGTTCGACGCACTGAGGGAGGGGCTCGCGACCGGCTCGTCCGGCAGTGCCCAGCGAAGTGCCATCGTCGCCGCGAGAACCGTGATCGCAGCCACGAGAGCGGCGACGGTCATCGCGAGCACGGGCAGGCGTCCGCGGCGGTCCGTGTCCGCAGTTCCTGACATGTCCACCCCCGGCCGGAAGCACTCGATCCCGGGCCAGTCTAGGAGCCGTGCCGTCTCGCGGCGTGTCGCATGCATTCGAACACCCGTTCGATATAGGTTCGCAGCACGACAGCGGGCGGGCAGCCGTTCACAGGCGGTGCGGATCGCGGTCGGATGTCAGAGGTCCCGCCTACGTTTCACCGCATACCGACCGACCTACCGAGGAGACACCATGGCCAGCGCCGCCAACGACCGCGAGAAGGCACTCGACGCCGCTCTCGCCCAGATCGAGCGCCAGTTCGGCAAGGGCTCGATCATGCGCCTCGGCGAAGAGGGCCGCATGCCGATCGAGGTGATCCCCACCGGATCGATCGCCCTCGACATCGCCCTGGGTATCGGCGGCCTGCCCCGTGGCCGAATCGTGGAGATCTACGGCCCGGAGTCCTCAGGCAAGACCACGCTGGCCCTGCACGCCATCGCCAGTGTCCAGGCCGCTGGCGGCCTCGCGGCCTTCATCGATGCCGAGCACGCCCTCGACCCTGACTACGCGTCCAAGCTGGGTATCGACCTCGACAGCCTCTACGTCTCGCAGCCCGACACGGGTGAGCAGGCGCTGGAGATCTGCGACACGCTGGTCCGCTCCGGTGCCATCGACCTGGTGGTCATCGACTCCGTCGCAGCCCTGGTGCCCCGCGCGGAGATCGAGGGCGAGATGGGTGACTCGCATGTCGGCCTGCAGGCCCGGCTGATGAGCCAGGCCCTGCGCAAGATGGCCGGTGCGCTCAGCAATACCAACACGACCTGCATCTTCATCAACCAGCTGCGCGAGAAGATCGGTGTCATGTTCGGCTCGCCCGAGACCACGACGGGTGGCAAGGCGCTGAAGTTCTACGCGTCCGTGCGTCTCGACGTGCGCCGCATCGAGACCCTCAAGGGCGGCACCGAGGCGGTCGGCAACCGCACCCGCGTCAAGGTCGTCAAGAACAAGGTTGCACCGCCGTTCAAGCAGGCCGAGTTCGACATCCTGTACGGCGAGGGCATCTCGCGCGAAGGTTCCCTCATCGACATCGGCGTCGACGCGGGCATCGTCCGCAAGTCCGGTGCCTGGTACACGTACGAGGGCGATCAGCTCGGTCAGGGCAAGGAGAATGCCCGGACCTTCCTCAAGGACAACCCGGATCTGGCTAACGAGATCGAGAAGCGCATCAAGGAGACGCTCGGTATCGGGGCGCAGGTAGACGTTCCTGCGGAAGTGCCTGCGCCGGCCCTTGCGGCCATCGACGAATAGTCGATGGTCCGATACGTCAGCGAGCCGACCCCCGGTTCAGCCGCTGACCTGCAAGACGACGCCGACCCGGAGCAGGTGGCCCGGACCATCCTGCTCCGGCGGCTGTCGGCGGCCCCGCGCACGCGTGCTGAGCTGCGCATCGATCTGGCCAAGCGGGGAGTCCCTGACGATGCTGCCGAGCGCGTGCTCGATCGATTCGTTGACGTCGGCCTGATCGATGACTCTGCCTTCGCGCAGGGCTGGGTGGATGCCCGCCAGCGCACCCGAGGCACCGCGCGATCCGTACTGCGGCAGGAGCTTCGCTCCAAGGGCATCGGCGACGATGATGCCCGCGAGGCACTTGAGGGCATCGATGAAGAGGCCGAGCGCGAGCGCGCGGTGCGACTGGCGCAGACCAAGGCGCGATCCATGACGCGACTCGAGCCCGCGGTGCGCAAGAGGCGGCTGGTGTCGATGCTGATGCGACGTGGCTACCGGCAGGGAATGGCCGTGTCCGTGGTGTGCGAGGTACTGGCCGAGACGGACTCCGATGCCCTGGAGTCAGGCGATGACGGCAGCGGGCTGGCGCAGTAGCGGCAGAACGAGTGCGTCGACGATGTGCTCGACCTCTGCGTGTCCTGGCACCGTGCCGGTCAGGACGAGTTGGTGGACAACGAGGGCGGCCGGCAACTGCATCACATAGGGATCGATGGACTGCGTGGGAATCTCACCGCGGGCCATCGCCCGCTGCAGGGCGCCGATGAGTTCAACCTGCTTCGGCAGTCCGAACCGGGTCTGGAACTCCTCCGACAGGGAGGGGTCGTGGGCAGCCTCGCTGATCAGTTCCCGCAGGACAATGCCCAGTCCGCTGTGGAGCTGAGTGGTGAAGGTGGTCAGCGACTCGACCATGTCGTCGCGCAGGGAGCCGGTATCGGGCAGGGTTGGTGGGAGCGCGGCCTCGAGCGTGCTGATGAAGACGTCCAGGGCCAGGGCGCGCACATTGGGCCAGCGGCGGTAGAGGGCGGCCTTGCCGGTGCCGGCTCGCTTGGCAATCCGGTCCATCGATGCGCCACGCACCCCGAACTCGGCGATCTCGGCGAGGGCGGCCGCGAAGACGGCATCACGGAGTACCTCGCCTCGGCGACGTACGGGACAGGCATTGATCACCGACGAACCGTAGCACAATTAGGGAACGAGCCCGTTCCCTGATTTGACCTATAGGGAACGATGGTGTTCGCTAAGTACCAGTTGGTCCCAAAGGCACCCCTCGCCTCTCTCGGAAGAAGGATTCATGCCGGTCCTGTCAGCCTGGGC
>CAJAKT010000094.1 GCA_903940375.1 uncultured bacterium
ATGACGCGCCGCTGCAGTTGCGTGTGCTCGACATCTCGGGTCGACGCCCGTAGCGATCGAAGTCGGGCTACAAGTCGAGGATGACCACGACCATGAGGATCACCGCGGTGATCAGGGCGCCGATGAGCCCGTACCCGACCGCGGACGCCCCACGGTCTCTGCGCGTATGAACTGAGAGGCTCCGTCGCCAACGGGCGATCGAGACATGAAGCACCTGCATGTGGTGCTTCATCTGTGCTCCTCGCGGCGACGGCTGTGAGCTCATGATGAACGGTCGGCCTTGCGGCAGGAGTGGCGAACGCTCTCGGCGCGCTCACGAAACCGGTGCTACCGGACGGAGATCCGCAGGTAGTGGGCCCGGGCACCCGTCGGCGTGACGCGCAGGAGGTAGGTGCCGGCTCGCGTCGGCTGGAAGGCAGGCAGCACGGCCGCGCCGTTGCTCGCCGTCCGGGTTCTGCCGAGGGAGTAGTACGAGCCCGCGATCAGCACGTGGGTGCGGAGCAGTGTCGATGCGGGAAGTCGGCTGACTCCCAGCCTGAGCACCCTGCGGGGCGTGCTGGCGATGGTCGCCGCGGCAGCGGCGCTGCGGGCAAGGGGCTTGCGGTAGGTCGTCACCCCGGTGGACGCGATGGTTGCGGCCGACGGACGGATGATCGCGGCGCTCGCGGGTCCGACATACACGGGGGTGCTGGTCGACGTGGTGGCGGGAGTGGTGGCGACCGTGGGTGCGCTGGGGGCGGTCGCGACCGTGTCGGCTGCGTTGACGTACAGGAATCCACCCGGGACGGAGCCGTTCGGCAGCGAGACACGCAGTTCCTGCCAGCCCGCGGTACCGGGCGGGGTCACGAGCTCGATGGTCGCATCGGAGATGAGGGTGAAGCCGGTGACGGGCACGCCGCCGATCACAGCACCGGTCGCGCCGGTGAAGCCCCAGCCGAGCACGAGGATGCGGGTGCCGCCGGCTGTTGAGCCCGAGGAGGGTCGGACCTCCTTGATGGTCCAGATGGATCCGCCGCCACCCCCATCCGTGCTGCTGCTGCTCGAACTGCTGCTGGATCCGCCGCCACTGCTGGGGGCGGCCGGTGGCGCCGGCGCGACGGGTGTCGCGGCCACGCGTGCGGCCGGAGCAGGTCCGGTGCCGATGCCATTGGTGGCCACCACATCGACGTAGTACGTCGTGTCGTTTGTCAGCCCGGTGATCGTGCATGTCAGCGCGGTGAGTGGACTCGGTTGGCAGCTGCTCGCGATGGAGCCGTACGTCGCTGCCGTCCATGCGTGGGCCGTGTACGAGGTGACCGCGCTGCCGCCGTTGGACGATGGCGCTGCCCACGCGACCGCTACGGAGGTGTTGCCTGCTGTCACCGAGAGTGACTGAGGTGCCGTTGCCACCAGGGCCGGCGTGACGGCCACCCGGGGTGTGGACGCGGTGCTGTCGCCCTGAGCGTTGTGTGCGATCGCATCGACGTAGTAGGTCGTGCCGTTGGTCAGCCCGGTGATGGTGCATGTGAGCGCGGTGAGTGGGTTCGGCTGGCAGGTCCGGAAGGCAGAGCCACCACTACTGGCCTCGTAGGCTCTGGCCGTGTACGACTGGATCGCGGAGCCGCCGTTGGACGTGGGGGCGGTCCAGGCCACGACCGAGGACGCGTTGGCTGCCGACGGGGTAACGCCTTGCGGAGCCGTCGGAACGGTGAGCACCGGCGGCAGGCTTGTCGTGACGCGCGGGGTGTAGGCGGCACTCGGCCCGACGATGTTCGTCGCCACGACGTCGACGTAGTAGGTCGTACCGTTCGTCAGGCCGGTGATTGTGCAGGCAAGGTCGGTGGCCGGCGAGGGAGTGCACGAGCGAATCGCGGCTCCGCCACTGGCCGCTGCGTAAGCGCTAGCCGTGTACGAGGTGATCGGCGTGCCG
>CAJAKT010000095.1 GCA_903940375.1 uncultured bacterium
CCGTCCTGGTGATCGAGCGCAGCCCGATCGTGGTGGCCTGCGACACCTGCGGTGATCAGACGATCGCATCCGCGACGGATTTCCGATGCCCCGTGTGCGGACAGCCCTGCGGCAATGTCGTGGGTGGCAAGGAGCTCGAGATCCTCGACATCACCCTCGACGACACCGCACTCGACGACACCGCACTCGCCAGCGCCGACCTGGTCGGTGCGTGAACCCATGGCCACCCGCATCGTCGACCTGCGCAAGGGCATCCTGGAGAAGAACGATCTCCTTGCCCAGTCACTGCGCGGTCGCTTCACCGATGCAGGCGTGCGCGTGAGCAACTGGGTGTCGAGCCCCGGTAGCGGCAAGACGGCGCTGCTCGAGGCGCTGCTCACCACCGCTGTCGAGCGGGGCATCTCTGCAGCAGCGCTCGTAGGCGACTGCGCCACCGACAATGACGCCATTCGGCTCGCGCGCAGCGGCGCCCCCGTGCGGCAGATCGTCACCGAGAGCATGTGCCATCTCGAGTCCGAGATGATCTCGGAGTATCTCGAGGGCTGGGACCTCGCCGCCATCGACCTGCTCGTGGTCGAGAACGTCGGCAATCTGGTCTGCCCCACCGCCTACGACCTCGGCGAGGACACCCGGGTCGCATTGATCAGCGTCACCGAGGGCGAGGACAAGCCCCTGAAGTACCCACAGTTGTTCCACTCCGCCGATGTCATCGTCATCACGAAGACCGACATCGCAGCGGCCGTGGAATGGGATCGCGATGCCGCACTTGCCGCGATCCGCTCAGTTAACCCGGCCGCACCCATCGTTGAAACGTCATCGCGAACAGGCGATGGCGTGCTCGAACTGCTCGATCTGCTCATCTCCACGCTGACACCGACCCACTCGACACAACTGCAGGAGGCACCGTGACATCCGTGCTCTGGTTCCAAGGGGGAGCTTGCTCCGGGAACACAATGTCGTTCATCAACGCAGCGGAGCCTTCCGTCGTTGACCTGATCGTCGACTACGGCCTGGAGATCGTCTATCACCCGACTCTCTCGATGGAGATCGGCAAGACGGCCCAGGACCTCTTCTGGTCCTACGCAAAGGGCGAGAAGGAGTGCGACATCTTCGTCTACGAGGGCAGCGTCATCGAGGGCCCCAACGGCACCGGCCGCTACGACATGTTCGCCGGTCGTCCGATGAAGGACTGGGTCGATGACATCGCGCCCAAGGCCGGCATCGTCGTCGCCATCGGCGACTGCGCCACGTGGGGTGGCCTCCCGGCCGTCCCGCCGAACCCGTCCGACTCGCGCGGCCTGCAGTTCGACCGTGGCGGCAAGCGCGGCGGTCACCTCGGCCCGGACTTCGTCAGCAAGCTCGGCCTGCCGGTCATCAACATCCCCGGCTGCCCCGCCCATCCCGACTGGATCTCGCAGATCATCGTGGCCCTGGCCGCCGGCCGCGTCGGCGACCTTGCTCTCGACGAGCTGCAGCGGCCGACGACGTTCTTCACGTCGTTCACGCAGACGGGCTGCACCCGCGTGCAGTTCTACGCGTACAAGCAGGATCCGCCCAGCTTCGGCCAGGGCATGCGCACCGGCTGCCTGTTCTACGAATTCGGCTGCCGTGGCCCGATGACCCACTCGCCGTGCAACCGGATCCTGTGGAACCGGCAGTCATCCAAGACACGCGCCGGCCACCCCTGCACCGGGTGCACCGAGCCGGGCTGGCCCTTCGGCGACCTCGAGAAGGACACCGTCTTCAAGACGCAGAAGGTCGCGGGAGTCATCCCCAAGGACGAGCCCGCTGGCATGGATGCCGGCTCGTACATGGCGCTCGCGGGCCTTTCCCGCGCCGTCGCACCGAAGTGGTCCAAGGAAGACATGTTCGTCGTCTGACGAACCCCTACGAACTCATAGGAGACAACGCACATGACAACCATGGACCTCCATGTCAGCCCGCTCGGCCAGGTCGAGGGAGACCTCGACGTCAAGGTGACCATCACCGACGGCGTCGTGACCAACGCCTGGACCGAGGCCGCGATGTTCCGCGGCTTCGAGATCATCCTGCGCGGCAAGGATCCGCAGGCGGGGCTCATCATGACCCCGCGCATCTGCGGCATCTGCGGCGGCAGCCACCTCTACAAGGCCTGCTACGCACTCGACACGGCGTGGGGCACCTACGTTCCCAGGAACGCCACACTGGTGCGCAACCTCGGCCAGATCACCGAGACGCTGCAGAGCGTGCCGCGCTACTTCTACGCGATCATGGGGCCTGACCTCACGGCCGCGCAGTACGCGGGTGCGCCGTCGTACGAGGAGGCCGCTCGCCGGTTCGCCCCGTACGTCGGCACCAGCTACCAGAAGGGCGTCACGCTGTCGCAGCTCCCGGTCGAGGTCTACGCGATCTTCGGCGGGCAGTGGCCGCACTCGTCCTTCATGATCCCCGGCGGCGTGATGTGCGCCCCGACCCTGTCGGACATCACGCGCTCACATGCGATCCTCGACCACTGGGCACGTGAATGGCTCGAGGGCCTGTGGCTCGGCTGCTCGGTCGACCGCTACCTCGAGATCAAGACGTGGGACGACTTCACCGCATGGATGGACGAGAACGAGTCGCAGCACAACAGTGATCTCGCCTTCTTCACCCGCTACGCGCAGGAGATCGGCCTCGACAAGTACGGCGAGGGCTACGGGAACTTCCTGGCAACGGGCACGTTCCTCGACCCCGAGCTGTACCAGAACCCCACCGTCGAGGGCCGCAACGCAGCCCTGCAGTCGCGGTCGGGCATCTACGCCAACGGCCAGTACTTCGACTTCGACCAGATGCGCGTCTCCGAGGACATCACGCACTCCTTCTTCCGCGGCACCGGCTCACGCCACCCGTGGGAGGGCGTGACGGATCCGATCGACCCGGCCGATGGCGCTGCAC
>CAJAKT010000096.1 GCA_903940375.1 uncultured bacterium
GCATCAGCGGAGCCATCCGCGAGCGCGACGGCCGATATCACCCCGACGGGTGCCGCCGCACTCGCCTGCGCGGCCTACTTCGACCTCGACCTGCTCAACAGCCAGTACGCCGGCGGCGCTGTCGCCGACGGTGACATGACCGAGGAGCAGGTGCGAGCAGACTTCAAGACCCAGCTCAAGGAATTGGTGGCCCAGGCGAAACTTGCTGCCGATGACGGCAGCGGCGATGCGAAGCTCGTCGCCAATTCGCTCCGGATGAAGAAACTGGTCAAGAGCCTCGACAAGCAGCAGTCGCTCTCCGACCTGTCCCAGAAGCAGCAGAAGACCTTCGCGAAGTCGTCACTGCGGGTCCAGAAGGCCTGTGACCGGGCAGGCTTCCCGCTGCCCGGCGACAATGTCACCGCGCGCACGGCTGCTGGCCTCTAGCACCGGCGCACTGAGGTCGGCTGGCGCGTGACCGAGGCTCCGTTCCAGCGGCACTTCGCCGACCGGCTGTCCCTGCAGCAGATCGACCGTGACATCTTCACCGGGTGGTGCCACTCGGGATCCCCGCTACGCGCCTACGGCGGACAGATTGCTGCACAGTCATTGATGGCCGCCGGCCACACCGTCGATGCGACCGATCGCCGAGTGCACAGCCTGCACGGCTACTTCCTCCGACCCGGCCAAACGAAGGACTCGATCACCTACCTCGTCGAACGCCCTCGCGACGGGCGGTCGTTCTCCACTCGCATCGTCCGCGCCGTCCAGAACGGCGAGACGATCTTCATGATGACGGCGTCCTTCGCTCTTGACGACAACGGACCCGAGCATCAGTTCACGAAACCGGATCTCCCCAGCCCCGACATGGTCGCTGACTTCCCGATTCCGCTGCCCTCCTACCTCAAGGGCGCCACGGCTCCCGGCGACCTCGACTACCCCGACTCGCACATCATCGGCCTGCGCATCGTCGAACCCGATCGGCCGATCGAGCTGATCGATGGTCGCTACGAACGGATGGCGTGGGTACGCATCGAGGAGGAACTCCCTGACGACTCACTCGTCCAGTCCTGTGCACTGACCTACCTATCCGACCTCACGATGGTCAGCACGGCCCTGTCCCCGCATGCTCGCGCTGGCCAGGAACACGGCCTCATGCTCGCCTCCATCGATCACGCGATGTGGTTCCACTCGCCGACCCGTGCTGATCGCTGGCTGCTGTTCGCGCAGGACACCCCAGTCGCCCGCGGCGGCCACGGCCTGGCACGCGGACTCTTCTTCGATGCAGGCGGGACACTGGTCGCCTCCGTCGTTCAGGAGTCGCTCATGCGGACGAGGCATGCGTGACCCTGGTTGTCATCGCTGCCGCCTTCGGATTGCTGATCGGCTGGTTCACCACTCGGATCATCACCGCGGAATCGGCAGAGCCGATACCCGCGATCGTCCCCGCACTTGCCACGGCCCTCCTGTGCGCTGCTACCGCGTGGCGGTTCGGCAGCACGTGGGCCCTGCCCGTGTACGTCTACTTCGCTGTGGTGTCGGTCCCGCTGGCCGTCATTGACCTGCGCACACACCGCCTGCCCAACCGCCTCACCATGACTGCCTACCCCGTGGTACTGATCGGGCTGGCCATTCCGGCCGTCGCGGCCGGCTCGTGGCCACCGTTCTGGCGGGCCTTGCTTGCCGGTGCCGGCCTACTGGCGTTCTTCCTGCTGCTGCACGTGATCAATCCCGGCGGCATGGGAATGGGCGACGTCAAGCTGGCCGGCCCGATGGGGGCGCTGCTCGGCTGGATCGCCTGGCCAACGCTCATCGCGGGCACCTTCATCTGCTTCGTGCTCGCCGCCGTTCTCGGGCTCACCCTCATGGCCCTCGGAAAGGCGGGGCGTAAGTCGGCACTGCCCTTCGGTCCGTTCATGCTTGCGGGCGCGTGGGTCGCAATTCTCGCCACGTGACGTGATCAGCCAGATCGCCGGAATCAGGTGTTGGAGAAGACCTGGACGATTCCGTAGACGGCCGGGCCCAGGATGATGACGAACAGGGCCGGCAGGAAGCAGAGCATCAGCGGCATGAGGATCTTCACGGGCACCTTCTGAGCCATCTCCCGCGCACGCGCATAGCGCTTGGCCCGCATCTCCTTTGCCTGCTCGCGCAGGACCGTGGCCACGGGAACGCCCATCTTGTCGACCTGGAGCATCGCCGAGACGAAACGCTGGATGTCCGGCTGGCGCGCGCGCACGGCCAGTGCCTCCAGAGCCTGACCGCGAGAACGTCCGTACTGCATCTCCTGAAGTGTCAGCGCGAACTCGTCCGCAACCGGGCCGTCCTGATTGATCGCCACCTGGCTCAGTGCCGCCTGGAAGCTGAGGCCGGACTCGACACAGAGATTCAGCATGTCGAGGGCATCCGGCAGGCCCTTCCCCATCTCCTCATCACGCTTGATTCCCTGGTTGTACAAGAGGATGTCCGGCACGAAGTACCCGAAGATTCCCAGCACCAGTGGCGCAAGCCACCACAGACCGCCGAGCGCAACCGCCTGCAGCCAGCCGAGCGCCAATCCGCCGATAAGGAACATGAGCTTGCGTATTACGACGTCATCGGCCGCACCGGGCTCGCTCCGGCCGCAATAGATAACCTGCCGTTCGATGCGCCGCCTGGCCGAACTACTCACGATTCGATTGCCCAACCCCAGCGCCAGCTTGTGCATCAGGGACTCATCATTGCGAGCCTTCTGAATCGCCGCGTGCGGATCACTCGACGCGTAACTTGCCACGAAGGCCAGCGAACGCCGCTTTGCACTGGAGTCGCGGTAGCGCATGACAAGCACGCCAGACCACACGATGGCGGCGAAGACGAGTGCCGCCGCGAGCACCGGGATGAGGATCTCCACCATCACACCTCGATCTTCACGAGTCGACGCATCCAGATGAATCCAAGAATGAAGAGGATGAAGAGAGACCCCAGGGCCACGTAGCCAACAGTGGTCGTCCAGAAGAACGAGATGTAGGTGCGATTGGCGAACAGCATGTATAGGAAGATGCCGACCGGCAAGGAGGCCAGCACCCAGCCAGACAGTCGACCTTCAGCCGACAGCGTGCGCACCTCCCGGCGCAGTTCAGCCCGGCCTTTGACCGTCATCGCTGCGGTATCAAGGATGTTGGAAAGGTTGCCGCCGACATCACGCTGGATGGCCAGAGCCGCGACCGTCCACTTCATGTCCTCGCTCTGCATCCGCTCAGCAACCCGGCCCAGAGCCTGCTCGATGGTCGCGCCCATCTGGACTTCGGTCAGAGCACGACGCACCTGACGACTTACCTCGCCTTGACCCTCGTGGGCAGTCGAGTCGAGGGCTTGCTGGAAGGACAGGCCCGTCCTGAGCGCACTTGCGATGAGCAGGAGGAAGTCCGGCAATTCCTCCTCGAATCCCTTTCGGCTGGCGTTCTCCTTCGAGTTCAGCCACATCCCCGATACCAGCCAGCCCACCAGGCCGCCGAGGACGAGTCCGACAAGCAGGTTGCCGGTGAGGATCGCCAGCAGCAGGAACAGAGCCAACGTGACGCCGATGCGGATGAAGAGCCAGGTCGCGACATTCATGCGGAGGCCAGCGTTGTCGAGCTTGTTGTCAATGGCCGGATACCAGGACTTCTCTGCCATCCAGGTGTTCGCCGTCTCGGCCAGGCTCCCCTGCACCGCGACCGGCCGGGCCTCGGTGACCATGCCTCCAGACGCAGCGTTCGAATACCAGAGCACCTGCTCGATACGCAGACGTGAACGCAGCTGTCGACGATAGGACACCAAGGCCACTGCTCCGACAGCAATGACAAGCATGGCCAAGAGTGCGTACATCAAAGGCGCCCAGATTGACGCAGCCTTGGAGATCACTTCCTCATCGGAAACGGTTGTCGTTGCCGTTCCGGTCTCCGTCGCCGTCGGAGCGCCGGCCGCTCCGAGCTCGGCGGTGTCAGGCAGCTGGCTGGTACCCGTGTACGGCGTATCACCGACCGACACCGTGACGATAGCGAACTTGCCCTGCGCATTGACGTCAGCCGGGATGGTCGACGTGACGTTTACCTTGCCGCCGAACGAGCCGGTCGCTTCGTCGAACGCCTTGTCCAGCCCGGCCATGTCAGTGGCCAGCAGGAATTGACCGCTATCGCCCGCGATCCCGCGCAGTACCTCGGCGTGCGCGACACTCGGGGTAAGGGCTACGACATCGATGGCAATTCCATCAGCTGCCGCTCGCGACGTGACGTCCTCGAGAGTCGCGGCACTGGCCGTGTCGCCGCCGTCGCTGAGCACCAGGATGCGCGTACCGCTGTCGGGGTCTGCCATGTCAAGGCCGCCGATGAGCCCGTCGTACAGCGCCGTCTTCTTGCCCGCTCTCAGCCCCTCGATGACCGCGATCACGGCTGCCTTGTCCGTGGTGGGAGTGACCTCGGCCGTGACCTGGTCGTTGAAGGAGATGAGCCCGATCCTGACGTCGGCCGGCAGGGTTCTGACGTAGTCGCTCGCTGCCTTCTTGGCGGCCGCGAGTTGCTCACCCCGCATCGAGCCGCTGACATCAAGGACAAGGATGGCCTCATTCGCACTGGCATCCTCCAGGACTGGCGTCGCGGTCGCAGGCACCTCGACTCCGGAAACCACGACCTTGGACGACAGGCTCGCGTCGGGCGTTGCCGCGACGTTCGGGTCAAGGTAGACGAGGAAGGTGATGGTCCGACCATCCTGCGCGACTACCTGGACCGACTTGGCCTCATCGGCCCAGGCCGGCACTGCAGCAGCAACCCCGACAAGAAGCGCGGTGACGACAGCTGCCGTGGCGCGGCCGAACCTCGACATCACTTCCCCCACTGAGGCCGGAAGTGCTCACTCGTGAGATCGACGCCATGATCATGTAGACGATCCGTGAAAGTTGGGGTGATACCCGTCGGGACAAGCCGCCCAGGGACACTCGAGTTCTCAGCCGTGCTGTACTCGTAGGCGAACAGATCCTGCATGAGGATGGTCTCACCCTCCTGCCCGGTGATCTCCGAGATCTGGGTGATGTGCCGCGAGCCATCTCGCATGCGGGACTGCTGCACAACGAGCTGGATGGCAGATGACACCTGCTCACGGATCACCCGCACCGGGAGATCCATGCCCGCCATCAGCACCATGGTCTCCACGCGACTCAGGGCATCACGGGGAGAGTTCGCGTGGACGGTAGATAGCGAGCCGTCATGACCGGTATTCATGGCCTGGAGCATGTCGAGGGCTGCCGCATCACGGATCTCGCCGACGATGATCCTGTCAGGCCGCATACGCAAGGAGTTGCGCACCAGGTCCCGGATCGTGACTTGACCCTGGCCTTCAACGTTTGACGGCCGCGACTCCATCCGCAGTACGTGCGGCTGGGGGAGCTGCAGCTCAGCGGCATCCTCGACCGTGATGATGCGCTCGTTGTCCGGGATGAAGGACGACAGCACGTTGAGCGTCGTCGTCTTGCCCGAACCGGTTCCGCCGGAGATCAGAATGTTGAGGCGTCCGCGCACACAGGCATCAAGCACCTCGGCCGCGGACCGGGTCAGGGTCCCGATCGTCACCAGGTCCTTGACGGTGAACGGATCCTTGGAGAACTTCCGGATCGTCAGCGAGCAGCCATCGAGCGCGATCGGCGGCAGCACAGCGTTGACCCGGCTCCCGTCAGGAAGCCGGGCATCGACCATAGGACTGGCCTCGTCAACGCGTCGACCGACGCGAGAGACGATGCGATCAATGGTGCGGCGCAGATGCTCCTCGTCGGAGAAGCGCAGGTCGGTGGCATAGATCCGGCCTGCCCGCTCGACGAAGATGGTGTCGGCCCGGTTGACCATGATCTCGGTGACCTCTGGGTCACGCAGCAGCGGCTCCAGCGGCCCATTACCGAGGATGTCGTCAATGATCTCTTGCGTGATCCTGGCCCGGTCGCCCGTGGACAGGGGTCGCTTGGATTTCGCCAGCACGGCCTGGATGGCATTGAAGACGTTCTCCTCAAGCAGCCGCTGCTCCATCTGGCCGGCGTACGCCTGCTGCCCCAATGACTGCATGAGGTTGTCGTGCACCTCGTGCTTGAGTGATGCGAAATCATCGACGTGGGCACCGGCCGCCGAAGCCGCCACGGCTGTTGCAGCGGCCGTCCGCGGGACGCCGGCCTGGTTGAGGCGCTCTGACAGGCCCATGACTAACTCCGCTTGAACATCGAACGCTTCGCCGCGGGTGCCGGCTTCGCCATTGTTGTGGCACGCCGCTGCTTGTCGGCCAACTCGCCGAAGGCCCGAGCGACATCGTGTCTCGGGTTGGCCTCGACGACCGTGATGCCCTCATTCAGCCGCAGTGGCACCTCGACGCTCGACGGGATCTCCACCGAGATGGGCACACCAACGGTGCGCTCGATGTCAGCGGACGTCAGTCCCACCCGCGAACCACCACGGTTGAGCACGATCTGCCACTTGGTCCGGGGGAAGCCAAGATTGTCGAGAGTATCGAGAGTGACCTTGAGGTTCTTCAGCGCCGGCAGGTCCAGGGTAGTCAGCAGGATGTACGTGTCGGCCATGTCAAAGCACTTGAGGACCACATCCGTGAACGCCGGCGGGGCGTCCACGATCACGTAGTCGTACATCTCTGCAGCCACCTGGAGGATCTCGCCTGCCAGCGCCGACGAGAC
>CAJAKT010000097.1 GCA_903940375.1 uncultured bacterium
CAAGTCGGAGAACGCGACGGTGACCCTGTGCCATACGGGCACGAAGGACCTCGCATCCCATCTGCGGACAGCCGACATCATCGTTGCGGCGGCCGGCGTTCCGCATCTCGTGACGGCGGACCTCGTTCGCGCGGGTGCGGCCGTCCTCGACGTCGGCATCACCCGCACCGAGGCCGGACTCGTAGGCGACGTGGCCCCCGATGTGATGGACGTCGCCGGCTTCGTTGCGCCGATGCCCGGTGGTGTGGGCCCCATGACCAGAGCCATGCTGATCACGAACGTGGTCGAGGCGGCCGAGGCGGCGGCGGGTCTGTGACCGACGACCGGCCGATGGCCGACGTCGTTCCCCTGCGCAAGTCGCGCACGGGGTGGCTGGCCCAGTGGCCGATCACCCTGGTGCTCATCGGAGTGGCGGTGGCCATGGTGATGATCGCGATGGACTACTTCCGCCGCGGCTCGATCGTGCTGTCGGCGAGTGTTCTGCTGGCGGCGTTCCTGCGGCTGCTCCTGCCGGATGCCGATGCGGGGATGCTCGTGGTGAGGTCGCGGAAGATCGACGTGCTGACCCTCGCGGTTCTCGGAATCGGCTTGACGGTGTTCACCTTCTGGGTGCCGCCGCCGAGCTAGGCAAGGGTGCGGGCGATCGACTCCAGGCGAGCGTGGATACCCGGGATCGCGTCCTCGCTCTGCGGCTTCATCACCACGCTGCGCAGGATCCGTGCTGAGGGAGCATCCATCTGCAGGTCGTGCCTTCTGTCAGTCAGCTGGTCGTGTGTCACGCCGTAGGTAGCGATGTGGACCTGTTCAGCGGGTGCGCCCTCGGCCGCGCCCGTGAAGATCGCCTGGCTCGTTGCGTCGACAGCGGACATGGATGAGCGGCGAGGAAGGTACGTCACGATGTCGAGTTCGGGTTGCTGGTAAGGCGCAAGCACCTCGGACTCCTGATGCAGGGCGTGCCACGCGAGAGCACCTCGACGTCCGGGGCGGAGGGCAGCGCCGAGGCCGGCGGACGTCAGCGGCAGCACCTCGAGAGTGAGCCACAGAGCGGCGGCGGATGCACCGGCGCGACTGCATTCGAGTGAGATCTCGCCGAGGTGGAGGTCGTCTGAGGTGAAGTACGTGTACGGGGAGTCGTGGACGTAGAAGCGTCCGACCGCGGGATCGGAGAACAGCACCGCGCCACAGCCATAGGGCTGGAGGCCGTGCTTGTGCGGATCAACGACGATCGAGTCCGCGAGCGATGTCGCGGCGAACGGTGCCGATGCCACGCCGTCGGGGGAGTCGTCCGCGATCAGCGAGAAGAAGCCGCCGTATGCGGCGTCGACATGGACGCGCACACCGTGGGCTCGGGCGAGGGCAGCGATCTCGGGCAGCGGGTCGAGGGCACCGAGGCCGGTGGTGCCGAGGGTCGCGACGACCGTGCCGATGCGTCCGTTCACGAGGACGGACTCCAGAGCGTCCAGATCCATCCGTCCGTGGGCATCAGTGGCGATGGGGATGCCCTCGATGCCGAGCACGTGGCACATTCGTGCGTGCGTGTAGTGGGCATCGGCGCTGTAGGCGATCGCCTTGCCGGGATGCGACTCCCGGGCGATGAACAGGGCCTCCAGGTTGGCGATGGTGCCGCTGGATGTCAGGTGTCCCAGATGCTGGGGGAGCCCGAACATGGCCGCCATGCGGGCGACGACGTCCTTCTCCATGGCCGCCGTCGCGGGTCCGCCGTCGAGGGCATGGTTGTTGGGGTTGATCAGCATGGCCGTGACGTAGCCGAGCACGGCCGCCGGATGCGGCGGCTTGAGCATCTGACCCACGTACCGGGGGCTGAAGAAGGGGTAGTTGTCGGTGAGCCGTTCGGTGAGGGCGATGAATGCTGCTTCCAGGTCGCGGTCGTCGACCACGAGGCTCGGGTGGGTGCCGGGGCCGTCGTACTCGTCCTGCCACCGATTGATCGCGGCCACGGCCTGCGGCAGCCACAGGGTGAGGTCCGTCACGTGCCACTCCTCATGGGTACGCGACGCCCGGTCCGGCGGGCGATCACGGCTCTGCCTACGATATCTTGACGTCAAGATTTCTCCCCTGTTCACCCGTCCGGAAGGCACAACTTCGCCATGGCACGCAGCGGCAAGGTCTCAGTCATCGGAGCAGGCTTCTACGGCTCCACCACCGCACTGCGGCTCGCGCAGTACGACATCTTCGAGACGGTCGTCCTGACCGACGTCATCGAGGGCAAGCCCGAAGGCCTGGCCCTCGACCTGAATCAGTCGCGCTGGATCGAGGGCTTCGAGACGCTGGTCGTCGGCCAGACGACCGGCCCGAACGGCGAGGGCTACGAGGCCATCCAGGGCTCCGAGATCGTCGTGATCACGGCGGGCCTGCCGCGCAAGCCGGGCATGAGCCGCATGGACCTCATCGAGACCAACGCAAAGATCATGCGGGCCGTGGCCGAGAACATCGCCAAGCACGCACCTGAGGCCGTCATCATCAACGTCGCCAACCCGCTCGACGAGATGACGGCGCTCGCACAGATCGTCAGCGGCTTCCCGTACAAGCGGGTCATCGGCCAGGCCGGCATGCTCGACACCGCGCGCTTCACCCACTTCGTGGCAGAGAAGCTCGGCGTGCCCGTCGCGTCGGTCAACACCCTGACCCTTGGCTCGCACGGCGACACGATGGTCCCGGTTGCGTCCGCCTGCACGGTCGACGGCAAGCCGCTGTCCGACCTGCTGTCGGCCGATCAGATCGAGGAGCTCGTCGTGCGCACCCGCAACGGTGGCGCCGAGGTTGTCGCGCTGTTGAAGACCGGTTCGGCCTACTACGCGCCCTCGGCCGCTGCGGCCCGCATGGCGAAGGCCGTGCACGAAGACTCCCGCGCGGTCATGCCCGTGTGCGCGTGGGTCGACGGCGAGTACGGCCTGGCAGGCGCCTACCTGGGCGTCGAGGCCGAGATCGGCCGCGAGGGCATCGTCAAGGTCGTCGAGACCCCGCTCACCGATGGCGAGAAGGCGCTGCTGGTCGAGGCCTACGAGGCCGTCAAGGCCAAGCAGGCCGACGTCAAGGACCTCTAGCCTGACCGGTTTCACTCGCCCCACCCCCCTCTCCGTTTCTCCCGCAACACGGGACAAGTGGCGAGGAACACCCAGAATCGCCCCGATCGTGACCGTTTCTCCCGCATTGCGGGAGAAACGAATGGAGGAGAACGCATGAGCAAGATCAAGGTTGCCAACCCGGTTGTCGAGCTCGACGGCGACGAGATGACGCGCATCATCTGGCAGTTCATCAAGGATGAGCTGATCGTGAAGTACCTCGACATCGACCTGAAGTACTACGACCTCGGCATTGAGCACCGTGATGCCACGGACGACCAGGTCACGATCGACTCCGCTCATGCGATCCAGCAGTACGGCGTCGGCGTGAAGTGCGCCACGATCACGCCCGACGAGGCCCGGGTCGAGGAGTTCGGCCTGAAGAAGATGTGGAAGTCGCCGAACGGCACGATCCGCAACATTCTCGGCGGGGTCATCTTCCGCGAGCCCATCATCATCTCGAACATCCCGCGACTGGTGCCGGGCTGGACCAAGCCGATCGTTGTCGGTCGTCACGCCTTCGGCGATCAGTACAAGGCCACCGATTTCAAGGTCCCGTCGGCCGGCACCCTGACCATGACGTTCACCCCGACGGACGGCTCCGAGCCGATGGAGTTCAACGTCTTCGACTTCCCGGGCGCGGGTGTCGCGATGGGCATGTACAACCTCGACGACTCGATCCGCGACTTCGCCCGTGCGTCCATGCGCTACGGCCTGAACCGCAACTACCCCGTGTACCTCTCGACCAAGAACACGATCCTGAAGGCCTACGACGGCCAGTTCAAGGACATCTTCGCCGAGGTTTACGACGCGGAGTTCAAGGGCGAGTTCGAGGCGGCCGGGATCACCTACGAGCACCGTCTCATCGACGACATGGTCGCTGCGGCCATGAAGTGGGAGGGCGGCTACGTCTGGGCCTGCAAGAACTACGACGGTGACGTGCAGTCCGACACCGTGGCCCAGGGCTTCGGCTCGCTGGGTCTGATGACCTCCGTCCTGATGACTCCGGACGGCCGTACGGTCGAGGCCGAGGCCGCGCACGGCACGGTCACGCGTCACTACCGCCAGCACCAGAAGGGCGAGCCGACGTCGACCAACCCGATCGCGTCGATCTTCGCGTGGACCCAGGGCCTGGCCCACCGCGGCAAGCTCGACGGGACCCCCGCCGTGACCGAGTTCGCCGAGACCCTCGAGCGCGTCTGCATCGAGACGGTCGAAGAGGGCAAGATGACGAAGGACCTCGCCCTGCTCATCGGTCGCGATGCCCCGTGGCAGACGACGCAGGAGTTCCTCGGTTCAATTGACGAGAACCTGCAGAAGGCGATGCGTTAGTCACCAGCACATCGACAGGCGCGTCCCCCCGGGGGCGCGCCTGTTCTGCTGTCAGGCCGGGATGAGCACGGAGATGAATGCGCCGACCACCCAGTAGGCGATGGAGAGTCCCCCGATGGCTGCGGCGACGTATCCCGAGAAGCGTCGGCCGATACCGGCGCGAATACCGAAGTACAGGGCGGCCAGACCGGGCGCGATGGCGATGATCACAGCAGGAAAGGTGATGAGCAGGGCCGCGCCCAGGGGCGGCGGCTCCTGATCCAGCCCGCCGTACCCCAGCAGGGTCGCGATCCCGTAGCCGACGAGCTGACCGAGAATCCCGCCGGCCACGATGAGGACGACGAAGCCCCACGCCCAGCGCACATCGCGATGAGGGTTCACAGCACGTGTCATGACGGGCAGTAGTGTTCCATGACATGAGCGAGCTATGGGTCAACATCCTCGTGGTGTTGTTCTTCGTCTTGCTGGGCGGGTTCTTCGCTGCGGCTGAACTGGCCCTTGTCTCCTTGCGGGAGTCGCAGGTGCAGCGGCTTGCCGAAGACGGCCGCCGCGGTAGGCGGCTGGCCGCCCTGACCGCCGATCCGAATCGCTACCTGGCGGCCGGGCAGGTGGGCGTCACTCTTGCGGGATTCATCTCAGCGGGTTTCGGTGCCGCGACCATTGCTCCGAAGCTGGCCCCCGTCTTCGTCGGCTGGGGAATGAGCCAGGGGGTATCCGACACGCTGGCATTCATCCTGGTCACCATCGTGGTTGCCTACCTCTCGCTCGTGCTCGGCGAGCTGGTGCCCAAGCGCATCGCCCTGCAGAGGGTGGAGAAGGTGGCCCTGTTCGTGGCGGCGCCGATCGATGTGCTTGCCAAGTTGTTCAAGCCGTTCATCGTTGCGCTGTCGGTGGCGACGGATGCCATCGTCCGGCTCCTGGGCATTGATCCACACGGTGCCAAGGAGGCGATCAGCGGCGAGGAACTGCGTGACCTCGTCGCAGCTCATGAGGACCTCACGGTGGAGGAGCGCGAGCTCATCGAGGACGTCTTCGCGGCAGGCGACCGCGAGCTTCGCGAGGTCATGCTGCCTCGAACGGAGGTGGATTTCCTCGATGCGTCGATGCCGGTTGCGAAGGCGGCGAAGGTTGTTTCGGACCAGCCGCACAGCCGCTATCCGGTAATCCGTGGCTCGGCTGACGACGTGATCGGCTTCGTCCACGTCCGGGACATCCTGGCCCCTGATCTCGCGGATAGCGCCATTCGGGTCGGAGACCTGGCACGGGACATCACGTCCTTCCCCGGATCAAAGGAGGTCCTGAGCACCCTCACCGAGATGCGGCGATTGCGTCAGCACCTTGCGATCGTGCAGGACGAGTACGGCGGCACCGCGGGGATCATCACGATGGAGGACCTCGTCGAGGAGCTCATCGGCGACATCCAGGACGAGTACGACGTCGAGCGCCCGGCCGAGGAGCAGGGGGTCTTCGGCGTGCGCACCGTCGATGGGCTGCTGAACCTCGAGGATTTCGAGGACGAGAGCGGAGTCGAACTGCCCGAAGGTCCATACGAGACCGTGGCGGGCTTCGTCATCTCACGGCTGGGCCGGGTACCGCTGCTGGGCGACATCATCCTCGAGGGCGGCCACTCCTTCGAGGTTGTCGAACTCGACGGCCGCCGAGTCTCGCGTGTTCGCGTCACGCGAGAGGCCGCGGGCGATGAAGGGGCGGTCCCCGAGGGGCCGCCGGCTGTTCCGGGCGATACGACACAATGAGGCCATGACCGATCAGCCGACCCGGCCTCCGCGCGTCCTGTCGGGCATCCAGCCGACCGCGGACTCCGTGCACCTGGGTAACTACCTGGGGGCCCTGCGCGAGTGGGTGCGCATGCAGGCGACCCACGACACCTACTACTGCGTCGTGGACCAGCACGCCATCACGGTCGATCATGACCCCGACCAGTTGCGCCGCCGCACGTACGCGACCTTCGCTCAGCTGCTGGCGATCGGCCTGGACCCCGAGCGCTCAACGGTGTTCATCCAGAGCCAGGTCCCCGAGCACAGCCAGCTGGCCTGGGTACTGGAGTGCCAGACCGGATTCGGCGAGGCCGGTCGCATGACCCAGTTCAAGGACAAGTCGCAGAAGGGCGGAGCCGATCGTTCGACGGTCGGTCTGTTCACCTACCCAATCCTCCAGGCGGCCGACATCCTGATCTACCAGGCGGACGCTGTTCCGGTTGGCGAGGATCAGCGGCAGCATCTCGAGCTCACGCGCGACCTCGCCCAGCGCTTCAACGCCAAGTTCGGCGAGACGCTGACCGTTCCGGAGCCGTACATCGTCAAGGAGACGGCGAAGATCGTCGACCTGCAGGACCCGACGTCAAAGATGAGCAAGTCGGCCCCTGCCGGTTGCGCGTTCCTCCTTGACGACGACAAGGTGCTGGCGAAGAAGATCAAGAGTGCCGTCACCGATTCAGAGCGCGAGATCGTCTTCGATCCCCAGCGCAAGCCGGGCGTCTCCAATCTGCTCACGATTCAGGTGGCGTTGACGGGACGAAGCCTCGAGGAGCTCGTTCACTCATACGAGGGGCGCGGCTACGGCGACCTGAAGGGCGATACCGCTGAGATCGTGGTTGAGGCGATCCGGCCTTTCCGCGAGAAGGTCCACGAGCTCATGGCTGATCCCGCCGAACTGCGTCGGCTCATGACGATCGGGGCGCACAAGGCGAGGGCGACGGCCGCCGCTACTCTCGACGACGTCTACCAGCGGGTGGGATTCGTGCCACTCGATCGGGCGTGACACCGGACGCGGGAAGCGGCCGGACCCTCGGGGTGGCCGTCGAGATCCCGCCACCGCACGGGCCCGTGCTGGATGCCGTTCG
>CAJAKT010000098.1 GCA_903940375.1 uncultured bacterium
GCATTTGGGGCGGAGGGGCAGGCGAGAGGATGTAGGCGTGCCGGAGACGTGGACACCGCTCGTCCTGATCATCGTGATCACGGCGGTATTCCTCTACGGGTTCTCGAAGACGGCGATGCCGGTTGCCGGTGTGCTCGCAGGGCCGTTGCTTGCCGCGACCCTCGGCGCGACCGCTGCCTCCGGACTCATGGTTCCCCTGCTGGTGCTCGGCGACCTGTTCGCCCTTGCGCGGTATCGGCAGCATGCGGACTGGGGGCTGATCCGACGGCTGGTGCCCGGGGTGCTCCTCGGATTCGCCATCACGGCCGTGCTCTTCCGGGTCCTCCCGGTGTCGGTTCTGGGCCGCATCATCGGCGTGCTGATCCTGGCCTCACTGGCGCTTGAGATGTGGCGTCGTCGGACTGAGGGTGAGAGCCATCGAGAGCTGGCGCCGATGACGTCCAGGACCGGGATCGCCTTCTTCGGCACGCTGGCGGGAATGACGACCATGGCCGCCAATGCGGGCGGCACCGCCATGACGCTCTATCTCGTGAAGATGCGCGTCTCGATGCTCGCTTTCATGGGGACGTCGGCATGGTTCTTCTTCGTCCTCAACCTCATCAAGATCCCGATCATCGGTGGACTGGGGTTCATCACGCGGGACACGCTGGTGGCCGACCTGTGGCTCGCTCCGGTGCTGGTGATGGGGGTCTTCGTCGGCATCGCGGTGTTCAAGCGCATGAACGAACGGGTATTCACGGCCGTCGCTCTGGGGCTCAGCGGCGTGGCGGCGCTCTGGCTGATCGTGCACGGCTGATCGTCGGTGGCTGCCAGACTTCCGGCATGACGGTTCTCAGTGGCGATGTGCTCGCCGGCAAGATCGTGTTCATCAGTGGGGGGACGCAGGGCATCGGCGCGGCTGCTGCGCGAACGGCGGCGGCGTGTGGTGCCGCTGCAGTCGTGGTGACCGGGCGGCGTCCGGAGGTGGCCGAGGCGATCATTGATGAACTGGATGTGCTTGGCACCGAGCCACTCTTCGTTCGAGCCGACGTAGCCGACGTGGAGCAGGCGATCGAATCAGTGCTTGCCACCGTCGAGGCCTTCGGCCGAGTCGACTGTGTGGTGAATGCCGCAGGTTTCACGGAGCGGGGGTCCCTGCTCGACACGACTCCGGAGATGTTCGAGACCCACGTGGCCGTGAACCTCAGGGCTCCGTTCTTCATCATGCAGGCCGCTGTGCGAGACATGCTCGGGCGCTCAGCACCGGGCACGATCGTCAACGTCGGGAGCATCTCGCAGCACGCGGGCACGTCATACCTGGCGCCCTACGTGGCGGCCAAGGGTGGCCTGGCCAGTTTGACGCGCAATGTCGCCCATGCACATCGATCCGATCGCATCCGGGTGAACTGCCTGAACATCGGCTGGACGGCAACGGAGGGTGAGGATGTGGTCCAGCGGCGGTTCCACGGTGCGGTCGACGGCTGGCTCGATCAGGCCGGCCGCGACATGCCGGCGGGCCGTCTCGGGGACCCGGCGGAGATCGCCGACATGATCGCCTACCTGCTGTCCGACGGCTCAGGGGTCGTCACGGGATCGGTCATCGACTGGGACCAGACCGTCATCGGCGGCCAGGGCTAGCTCGGGTGATGCGGGACGTCCCCGCGCGTGGCGGTACCGGGGGCGGCGGCCCGGAACTGAGATTCTGGGCGGGTGACCGCCCCGACCCTGCCGCCGACTGCGCCTGAGCGGCAGCCTGGCGCTGCGGACCGGCCCGCAACCCGGCGACTGACGGGTGCACTGGCCGGGGCGCGGTCGCGACTGCGAGCGGCCGGGAGCGGGCGGTCGTCTGCTCCCTGGGTTGTCGGGCCCCTTGCGGCCCTGTGGGCAGCGGCAATCGGCCTGGCCATCGCGGCTGTGCCCATGCTCATTGTCTGGATGGCCACGCCGTCGTCGGGTCTCACGTGGCTGGAGTCACTGCGGGTGGCTGGCCTGCTCTGGGTCGTCGCCCATGGCGCACCGGTGGTCATCGGCGTCGTGACGTACTCCTTGGTCCCGTGGGGCCTCGCGCTCATCCCGCTGCTGCTGCTGGGCTACGCCGGCGGCTGGGCGGCACGCAGATCCGGAGCGGTAGAGCCGCGGCAGACGCTCCTGCTCGTCCTGTCCGGTGCGGCGAGCTATGCGGTTCTGGTCGCGATCGTCGGTGCCGTCGTGGGCCGCTCCGGGTCATCCGTCAGCCTGGTCCCCGCAATCGGATACGCGCTGGTGCTGGCTGTGCTGGGCCTGGGCTGGGGCGCCGTGCGGTTTGCGCGACGCGAGGCCGACGTCGTCGCGCTGCCCTCATGGCTCGACGTCGTGCTGCGCTCCGGCATCGCCGCTGCCGTTGCCCTCGTGGGTGTCGGGGCGGTGGCTGCTGCTGCCTCGCTTCTCCTGCATGTCGACGATGCGGTCACGATGACGCAGTCCCTGCACACCGGGCTCTGGGGTGGTCTTGGCCTGCTGCTTCTGGGGCTCGCCTATGCACCCGTGCTGGCGGTCTGGGGAACGGCGTATGCCGTCGGAGCCGGTGTCGTGATCGCACCCGCGGTCACGGTGTCTCCATTCATCGCGGTCACTGCACCGACCCAACTGCCGCCGTTCCCGCTGCTCGCGGCCCTCCCGCAGACGGCCAGCCCGATCGCCTGGGCGCTGCCCCTGACCGGGATCCTGGCGGGCATCCTCGCCGGCATCATGATCGGACGTCGTGCTCGGCAGGAGCCCCGCCTGGTCCGGCTCGTGATGGCGGTCGGCGCGGCAGCGGTGGCCGGAGTGGCCCTGGCCGCTGCAGCCTTCCTCGCTGCTGGCTCGCTCGGCGACCTGCGCCTGGCGCACATCGGACCGTCACCGCTCACGCTCGGAGTGCTCACGGCCGTGCTGGTGGTTCTCGGCGCGGTGCCGAGTGCCGTCATGCCAGCACCGCCCGCCCGTCCGCAGCTCGCCGTGGCCGAGCCGGCCGAGGCCGAGGAGCCGGCCGGTACCCTCGACGAAAACCTGTGAGAGGACGAGCCCATGGCTGACCAGACCCCGTCTGTCCCTGCTGGCCCGCGTGTCGATGTCGGTGCAGCCGTGTCGTGGGCGTTTGACCGGTTCAAGGCGAATGCTGCAGCGTTCGTGGGTCTGGCCGCCGTCGTCACCGTGATCCAACTGGTGCAGCAGGTCGGTACCCGGCCCCTCCAGAACATCCTCGTCGACTGTTCCAATCCGGACAGCCCCGGTCAGATCAACGCGTGCACAGCGGCGGTCGGGCTGAGCGCCATCGCTGCGATCGTCATCGCCCTCGTGTTCTCACTGCTCGCCTTCATCGCGCAGATCGGGGTGCAGCGTGCCGCGATCCGCAGCACCCAGGGGATCACGCCGAATTTCTCCGAGATGTTCACGACTCAGTACCTCGGTCGCTACATCCTGTTCGTCATTGCCTTCGCGATCCTGTTCGTCGTCGGCCTGGCGCTGTGCATCCTGCCCGGACTGGCGGTGCTGTTCCTGCTGCAACTGGGCCCGTACTACATCCTCGACAAGGGCATGAGCGTCGGTGATGCCATGAAGGCCAGCGTCTCTGCGGTCACCAAGAACATCGGTCCCGCGATCATCATGACCCTGATCAACGGCCTGGTGGCGATCCTTGGCGGCATGTTCCTCGGGATCCTCACCCTGGTGACACTGCCGTTCGCATGCCTGTTCACGGCGCACATGTACCGGCAGTTCAACCGGGAGCCGGTGGCCTGACCGGATCGGCCATGCCCTCGCCACGCGGATAGGGTTGCAGACGTGTCCGCTCGCATAGTCGTGCTCGCCTCTGGATCGGGCACGTTGCTGCAGAGCCTGATCGATGCGGTTGCCGCAGGCGAGCTTGACGCGGAGATCGTGTCGGTGGGCAGTGACACCGCGGATGCAGTGGCCCTCAGCCGGGCAGCGGCGGCCGGCATCGGAACATTCGTCGAGAATCCGGCCAGCTACGCCAGCCGTGATGCATGGAACGAGGCCATGACCGCCCGGCTACTCGACCTCGATCCGGACTGGATCGTCAGCGCCGGCTTCATGCGAATCCTCGGCCCGGCTTTCGTCGATGCCTTCCCGCGACAGATTCTCAACACCCACCCGGCACTGCTGCCGTCGTTCCCGGGGGCGCATGCGGTGCGTGATGCGATGGCCTACGGCGTCACCGTGACCGGCTGCACCGTCCACCTCGTCGACCACGGCGTGGACACGGGCCCGATCCTGGCCCAGGTCGCCGTTGCTGTCCGACCGGATGACAACGAAGAGTCACTGCACGAACGGATCAAGGAACAGGAACGCCCACTGCTGGTGGCGACACTGGCGCGACTGATCGGAGAGCACGCGTGAGCGACGACAGCAGGCGCCATGTACGCCGGGCCCTTGTCTCGGTGTACGACAAGTCGGGCCTCGAGGAGCTCGCGCGGGGACTGTCACTCGCGGGAATCGAGATCGTCTCGACGGGCTCCACGGCCAGCACGATCGCCGCCGCCGGTGTCCCGGTAACGGCGGTTGGTGATGTCACGGGGTTTCCCGAGACACTCGATGGCCGCGTGAAGACACTGCACCCGCATATCCATGGCGGCCTCCTCGCCGACCTGCGCAAGGACTCCCACCGCGAGCAGCTCGAGGATCTCGGCATCCTCGCCTTCGAACTGGTCGTCGTGAACCTCTACCCGTTCGAGCAGACGGTTGCGTCGGGCGCGACCATCGACGAGTGTGTCGAGCAGATCGACATCGGCGGGCCGGCAATGGTCCGGGCCTCGGCGAAGAACTACGCCAACGTTGCGATCGTCACGTCGCCCACCCGTTACGCCGATGTCCTCGAGGCGGTGGCAGCGGGCGGATTCACCCTCGAGCAGCGCGCATCCCTGGCCGTCGAGGCATTCGCGCATACCGCGACGTACGACATCGCCGTTGCCTCCTGGCTGGGGAACGTCGTCGCTCCTGATCCGGAGGGTGATGGCTTCCCGCGGTGGATGGGCGCCGCATGGCATCGCGGTGACGTGCTTCGCTATGGCGAGAACCCGCATCAGCGAGCCGCGGTCTACCTCTCCGCCCATCACGAGCCGGCGCTTGCCGGTGCCGTGCAGCTGCAGGGCAAGCAGATGTCCTACAACAACTTCGTCGACGCGGATGCGGCTCGCCGCGCAGCGTTCGACCACCTCGAGCCGGCCGTGGCCATCATCAAGCACGCGAACCCGTGCGGCATCGCCGTGGGCGCCGACATTTCGGAGGCCTACCGTCGCGCGTTCCAGACCGATCCCGTATCCGCCTTTGGCGGCGTGGTGGCGGCCAACCGCGAGGTCACGGTCGCGATGGCGGAGGCGATGGCCGACGTCTTCACTGAGGTCGTAGTGGCACCCTCATACGAAGCGGCTGCGCTGGAGGTGCTTGCTGCGAAGAAGAACCTGCGCGTCCTGCAGGTGGCCGGACCGCACATGGGCACCCGAATCGAGTCACGCTCGATCTCTGGCGGAGTGCTGGTGCAGGCCGCCGATGCTGTCGACGCCGAGGGCGACGATCCCGCGACCTGGCAGCTCGTCAGCGGTGCGGCCGTCGACGAGCAGACCATGCGCGATCTCGAGTTCGCCTGGCGGGCCTGCCGGTCGGTGAAGTCCAACGCCATCCTGCTCGCCAAGGACGGCGCGGCGGTCGGCGTCGGCATGGGCCAGGTCAACCGCGTCGACTCCGCCCGCCTCTCCGTGGAGCGCGCTGGCGCGCGAGCTGCTGGCTCCGTTGCGGCATCCGATGCGTTCTTCCCCTTCGCCGACGGCCTTCAGGTCCTCCTCGACGCCGGCATCCGGGCCGTCGTACAGCCTGGGGGCTCGGTGCGTGACGAAGAGGTGTTCGAGGCAGCCCGCACGGCTGGCGTGACGATGTACGTCACCGGCACGCGCCACTTCTTCCACTAGATGGCATCGCCCGTATTCGTCCGGCGCAGTATCCCGCTGGTCGCCGCCTTCATCGGCGGATCGCTGTCGGCCCTTCAGTCGCGCATGAACGGCCAGCTGGCCGTGCACGTGGGTGACGGACTCGAGGCGGCGCTGTTCAGCTTCGGATCGGGCCTCGTGATTCTGACGATCATGGTGCTGTTCGTGCGATCCATCCGTGAGGGTGTCGCTCGCGTTCCCGCTGCGGTGCGTGCGGGCTCCCTGCGGTGGTGGCAGGTCATGGGCGGCGTCCTGGGCGGCTATTTCGTCGCCGTGCAGAGCGGCACGGTGCCGGTGCTGGGGGTGGCCATCTTCATGGTTGCCATCGTCGCGGGCCAGAGCGGAAGCTCGCTCGTGGTGGACCGTGTCGGGCTGGGTCCCGCGGGGCGACAGTCGATAACCGTGGCCCGAGTCGTCTCGGCGATCCTTGCCATCGCTGCCGTCGCCCTCGCGGTCTCGGATCGGGTATCCGCAGGCTCGCTGTCGATCGTGGCGGTGCTGTTCGCGTTGAGCGCCGGCATCCTGATCGCCGTGCAGGCGGCCATCAACGGACGGGTCGCCAGAGCGGCTCAGCACCCCATGTCGGCGACGTTCCTGAACTTCCTGTTCGGCACGGTCGCACTCGCCGTGGCGTTCGGCCTGTCGTGGGCGTTCACCGATGTCGACCCCGGTGTCCTCACCGGCGCCCCGTGGTGGGCCTACCTCGGCGGGGTCGTGGGGATCGTCTTCATCGCCGTCGCCGTCTGGGTTGTTCCGATCGTGGGAGTGCTCGTCTACGCGCTGACGTCCATCGCTGGTCAGCTGTTCGGTGCCCTGGCGCTGGATGTCGTGGCGCCCACGTCCGGAACCGAACTGGTGTGGAACCTCGTGGCGGGCGTGCTGCTCGCATTCGTGGCCGTCGTCGTTGCCTCCCGCGGACGCAGTCGGACCTAGCCTCCGTGCAAGAATCCCACGCATGACTGCAGTGATCCTCGACGGCAAGGCCACGGCTACCCAGGTGAAGGCCGATCTCAGGGTTCGCGTGGATGCCCTGCGGGCGCTGGGCATCACCCCCGGGCTGGGTACGGTCCTTGTCGGCGACGATCCCGGCAGCCACGCGTATGTCGGCGGCAAGCACAAGGACTGCGCTGAGGTGGGAATGGCCTCCATCCGCGTTGACCTGCCCGCAGACACATCGCAGGAGCAGCTGGACGCCGAGATCCGACGGCTCAACGAGGATCCGGCCGTCACGGGCTACATCGTCCAACTGCCGCTGCCCAAGCACCTCGATGCGAACCGCGTCCTGACCCTGATGGATCCGGCCAAGGACGCCGACGGCCTGCACCCGACGAACCTCGGCCGGCTCGTGCTCGGTGAGCCGGCGCCCCTTCCGTGCACACCACGCGGCATCGTCGAACTCCTGCGTCGATATGGCGTCGAGATCAATGGCGCTGAGGTTGTTGTCGTCGGTCGCGGAGTCACGGTGGGTCGTCCACTGGGCCTGTTGCTCACTCGCAAGTCGGAGAACGCGACGGTGACCCTGTGCCATACGGGCACGAAGGACCTCGCATCCCATCTGCGGACAGCCGACATCATCGTTGCGGCGGCCGGCGTTCCGCATCTCGTGACGGCGGACCTCGTTCGCGCGGGTGCGGC
>CAJAKT010000099.1 GCA_903940375.1 uncultured bacterium
AGCTGGTAGCGCACCTCGTTCGCAACGAGGGGGTCAGGGGTTCGAATCCCCTCAGCTCCACAATGTTGAAGGGGTCCCGGTGTTCCGGGGCCCCTTCAACATTGTTGGGGATGGGTGGGGGATTCGGGAGGAGCTCGCCGTTAGGCGAGTGACGGGTCCCCTCAGCTCCACAATGTTGAAGGGGTCCCGGTGTTCCGGGGCCCCTTCTCGCGTAGGCAGTGTGGAGGCCAACGGGCTCACGTGGGCGGGCCTGCCTGCCTACGAGCTGACCCAGTGGCCCTCGGCGTGCGAGTAGGTAAGGGTGCGCTCGCAGACCGCGCCGCCCTGGTGGTCGTTGGGCCACTCGGCCCAGGACGTGCCCCAGTTGCCTGACTCGGCCCCGCCCCAATTCAGTGCGGTGTCGTCTAGCGTCTCGCAGTTGGCGTTCGCTCCGAGGCCGACCTCCTGCAGGACCGGCGCGACGGGTGCGATGTAGCCGCAGGGGTGGGCGTTGGTGTCGAACCCGAAGGTGACCGAGCCGTTCCCACCGTCCGCGAGGGCCACACCGCCGTTCCCTGCGGCGGTGAAGGTTGCTGCGGTGCTGGAGTAGCTGCCGCCGCCACCGCCACCACCGTATCCGGCGGCGGGGATGATGTCGTACCCGCCGCCGCCACCACCACCGAAACCGGCGCCGCCACCACCGCCAATACCTTCGCCACCTGATCCCGCGAATCCAGGTGAGCCATTGGAACCACCACCACTACCGCCGGTGCCGTAGGCGCCATTCGCACCGCCGCCGCCGCCGACACTCAAGCCACTTCCCGGGAGGCCCGGGTTGCCGCCATCGCCACCGTCACGGTTGAGCGTGCCGCCCCCGCCTCCGCCGGCGACCACAGTGGGGGTGCCGTTCAGGAGCGCTCCAGACGCACCGCCGCCGCCGCCGCTGCCCCCAACAAAACCGCCGCCGCCTTGGCCGTAGCCGCTACCCCCCTGATGACTGCTACTGCCACCGCCACCACCCACGTAGACGGTCAGGACGTCGCACGGGGAGACGGTGATCGCCGTCGACACCTGAGCACCCGAGCCGCCGGGGCCGGCGCCGCTGCCAACACTGCCACCTCCGCCGCCGCCGCCTTTCACGGTCAGCGTGATGGTGTTGACGTCGGGCAGGATGATGTCGGTGGAGCCGCTGCCGCCGTACGAGCAGGTGATGCCCGAGGCGTCCGTGGTGCACGACGGTTCCGCGGACGCGTTCGTGGCCAGGGCCACGACGGCCAGGGCACCCACGGACATCGAGGCCGTTAGCGAGATCGAGCGGTGCAGGACGGTTCGCGAGTGCGTCATGGCGGCATTCCATGGCACGGCGCATTCGGGGTCAACAGACGGCTGTGGAAAGCCACAGGCCCGGGTTCTGACTCCGCGTCGCGTCTGCTGGACTGCCGATCGTCTTGACCGTGTACTGGTGGCCCGCGGTCTTTGGCGAGTGGTGGCGATGAGAGTCCTCCTGGTAGAGAACCACCCCTTCACGCTGACCACGCTGGCCTGGTGAGGTGCGCGGGCTGCGATGTCGATGCCGATCCGGGTGACCATGCTCTCCTCCAGTGGTTGACCTGCTGATCGATGGCGTTCGGCCCCGGGACGGGGGATGAGCACCGGACATTCACCAATAGGGATCCGCCACGAGGGGTGGTCGCCAGGTTCCTAGCAGGGCCGTTCATCCGCCGGCCCGACGCAGGCGGCGACCAGCCGGCTCACCCGCGGCTGGGAGATGCCGTAGAGCCGGGCGACCTCCCGCTGCGACGTGCCCGCCAGAACTGCTTCGACGGTGACCCGCTGCTTCGACATGCAGCGAACCGTCGCCGCTCACGCGATAAGCATGTCGCGGGACGTGCGATAAATATGTCCTGGACATGACACCCTCAGCTCCACGCCGTCCTACCCACCGAATTGGGGGCCTTGAGGGTCCCTTCGCACCGCGTCTTCACGCCTAGCCTGCTTGAACGGGCTAGCGCGGGTGATGAGGGGATTCATGAAGAAGGCAATAGCGGCGACCGTCGGGCTGAGCGCGCTGCTGCTCGCTGGCTGCAGCAGCACAACCCCGGCGTCGGAGCCATCGTCCGGGCCGACGGCTGACCGGCAGGCCGCCGCATTGGGCGGAGTGATCGTGAGCCTCGGCGACTCCTACATCTCGGGCGAGGGCGGTCGCTGGGCTGGCAACAGCAACGGATTCACCAACCTCGGCGGTGACGAAGCCGCGGCATCGCGAACCGATGTCGGGCGCAGCGCCTACTGGGATGCGGGCACGGAGGAGACCATCCCGAACTGTCACCGCTCCGGGTCTGCGGAGATTCACCTCGGAGGCAAGTGGACATCGATCAACCTCGCCTGCTCGGGTGCGACGACGAAGACAGTCACCGCGAACTCCCATGGGGACTACAAGCCCGGCATCGATGCGGAGGGCCAGCTCGGCCTGCTGTCTGAGGTCGCGACCGGACGTGAGCCAGTGAAGCTCGTCGTGCTGTCGATCGGTGGCAACGACTTCAACTTCGCCCCGATCATCACGGCGTGCGTCAAGGGCTTCCTGCTCTCCACCCGGCTGTGGCAGAGCCAATGCAACGAGGACCC
>CAJAKT010000100.1 GCA_903940375.1 uncultured bacterium
GATTCACGCGCCGTGCCTGCTCATCACGCAGCGCGTGTGGGGGACCGACCCGTGGGGCAAGCTGCAGCGTGCCCAGGAGGCCGCTGAGAGACTCGGCGCGGCGACCGTGGTGGTGCACCCGCCGTTCCGCTGGCAGCGCGATTACGCCCGGGAGTTCGTCGAGGGACTTGAACGGATGCGGTCGGAGACCGATATCCAGTTCGCCGTCGAGAACATGTTCCCCTGGCGGGCGGGACCGAGCTCGATCGGTGCGTACCTGCCGGATTGGGATGTCCGTAACGACGACTACCCGCACACGACTCTTGACATGTCACACACGGCCGTCTCGCGCAGTGATGCGCTGGAGATGGCGGTCGACCTGGGGGAGCGCCTGGCCCATGTCCACCTGGCTGATGGCACCGACTCCGCGCGCGACGAGCACCTGATCCCCGGTCGGGGCGACCAGCCGGTCGCCGAGGTCCTGCAGCACCTCGCGCGCACTGGCTTCGCGGGGACGGTCATCGCAGAGGTGAGCACCAGACGGGCACCCGACCGGCAGGTGCGAGAGGACGACCTGCGGGAGGCCCTCGCGTTCGCGCGTCGGTACTTGAGCGCTGATCAGGCGGGCGGGGCGGCCTAGTCTGGTGATTATGAGCAGGGTGCCGAGTGTGACTCCGCAGGATGCGGCTGGGGCCGTGCTCCAGGCGGCGCGCTTCGCCTTCGCCTCGCGGGGGTACGCCAGCACCACGATGAAGGGTGTCGCCGCGGCTGCCGGCGTCGCACCTGGAGTGGTGAAGTCGTTGTACACCAACAAGGAACGGCTGTTTGCGGCGGTGATGCGCCTGCCGTTCGACCCGGCACAGGCGGTGCCGGAACTGATCGCCCCCGGACTGGACGGGATGGGCGACCGACTGGTGCGGATGGTCCTGACCCTGATGGGCGACCAGCAGGTGCGGGATGACCTCGCGCGCCTGCTGAAGTCGGACACGGCCGCTTCCGTGTCGACCACGGCAGCGCGGGCAGCGATGCCGGGTGAGGATGCCTCGGCGGCTCTGGAGCAGTTGCGGTTCGTTTCCGAGTACCTGCAGGCGACGGTCGTCGACCGAGTGGTTGCGGCCGTGGGTGTGCCGGATGCCCGAATGCGGGTTGCGGTCATCTCGTCGTATCTCGTCGGCATTGCGGCCTCGCGCTACCTGCTGCGCATTGAGCCATTGGCATCGGCGACTGATGACGAGGTCGTGGCCCTGGTCGGCCCGACCGTTCAGGTGCTCCTTGATCCGACCCGCAAGCCCGGCTCGTCGTGATCCGCGAGGCACTGTCATCCGTCGCCCGCAACGAAGCACTGGGCGGTCTGATCAGCCGTGCACCCATCGCGCGGGATGTGGTCAAGCGAGTGATCGCCGGGGAGTCCGTCGACGATGCACTTGCCGTTGCCGGTGAACTTGCCGACCGTGGCTTCTGGGCGAGTCTCGAGCGTGCCGCGCCGACCGTGGACGCGGATGACGTGGCCGTATCGGTGTTCGACGACTACGCCGCGCTGGTAGAGGCGGTTGCCTCGGCCGGCCTAGGCGGGGTCTGTGAGGTGTCGGTCTTCCCCGAGTCGCTGGGTGTGATGCCCGGCCCGGGCGATGATCACGCGCGCGAGCGGCTCTTCGAGCTGGCTCGGCTGGCATCAGAACGCTCGGTCCCGTTGATGGTGGGCATGGGCCCCGCAGGTGACGCTGATCTGACAATCACCTGGGTCGAGGCCCTGCATGCGGCGGGTACGCCCGTCGGGGTGACCCTGCCCGCGGTCCTTCGGCGCACCGCGGCTGACTGTGAGCGGTTCGCCGACCGGCGGGTCCGATTGGTCAAGGGCGGTCATCGGGGAGCCTCCGCCGTGGCGTACTCGCATCCGATCGAGATCGACAAGTCCTTCATCCGCTGTGCCAAGACCCTCCTGCGAGGCGCCGGCGAGCCGTCATTCGCCACTCACGACCCGCGGCTCATCGAGATCCTCGAGAGCCTGACGGCGCGCTACGAGCGCCCGCGGCAGTCCTACGAGTTCGCCTTCTTCATGGGCAGGCAGGAGGCCGCACAGGAGCGGCTGCTCGCCGCCGGCGAACGGGTGCGCGTCTACGTTCCGTACGGACCCGACTGGTTCGAGCGCCTCGTGGGAGGCTTGGCTGAGCAGCCGAGCAGCATCGCGGCGGCCTTGCGGTCACTGCTGCCGGGCTCGTCATGACCAGCCACAGCCAGGAGGCCTGATGTCCATGCGGATCGCCGTTCTCGGGGGCGGGGTGATGGGGGAGACCCTCGCCAGCGGCTTCCTGCGCTATGTCGTGCCTGCCCCGCAGATCGTGATCGCAGAGAAGCGGCCTGAGCGGGCGGCGGAACTGCGGGACACGCATGGCGTCGAGATCGCCGAGGCCGTGGCTGCCGTGCACGGTGCCGATGTCGTCGTGCTCGTCGTCAAGCCGCAGGACATCCCGGGCCTGCTCGGGGAGATCGGGACGGCGATCGATCCCGGCACCCTGGTCATCTCCATCGCCGCAGGTATTCGCACCTCGACGATCGAGGCCGGGCTCAGCGCGGAGGCCAACGTGGTGCGGGCCATGCCCAACACCCCTGCTCGTGTCGACCGCAGCGTCACGGGGATCAGCCGTGGGCTGCAGTGCTCTGACGATGCCTTGCGGCTGGCGGAGCAGTTGCTCCAGTCGGTTGGCGCGGTCGTCGAGGTGCCCGAATCCTTGCAGGATGCGGTGACGGCAGTTTCCGGAAGTGGTCCCGCGTACGTCTTCTTCCTTGCAGAGGCCATGACTGCGGCAGCGCAGGAACTCGGGCTCGACGAGACGACAGCGACCTACATGGTCAACGAGACCATTCTCGGTGCGGCGACGCTGCTTGCCACGTCAGGCGAGCCAGCAGATGTGCTGCGGCGCAATGTGACATCACCCAACGGGACGACTGCTGCGGCCATCGGAGCCATGCAGCAGCTCGGAGTGCGCGAGGCGGTGGTGTCCGCGATCACGGCGGCTCGCGACCGAAGCCGCGAGTTGTCGGGCGGCTGACCATGAGCGACCGAGTCGGAGTGGTGTGGGATGACCGGCTGTCCGAGTACGACTTCGGCCCCGGTCATCCGCTGGCGCCCGTGCGCGTTCAGCTGGCAATGCGACTGGCAGCTGAACTCGGGCTGTTCAGCCCGGCGAGCGTGAGCATTCTGACGCCGGTCGAGCCCGTTGACGACGCCGACATCCTGCGCGTCCACGAGGCCGGCTATGTCGAGGCGGTCAGGCAGGCCTCGCACGACCCGCACTTCTACGACGCGGCCCGGGGCCTGGGTACCGACGACGACCCCGTCTTTCCCGAGATGCATCGCGCATCCTGCCGGGTGGCAGGAGCGAGCCTGATGGCTGCCAAGGCCGTGCATGCGGGCGAGGTCGAGCATGCCGTGAACCTGGCGGGAGGCCTGCACCATGCGCTGCCGGGGGCAGCGGAGGGCTTCTGCGTCTACAACGACATCGGCGTCGCCATTGCCTGGCTGCTCGACCAGGGCGTCGAGCGGATCGCCTACATCGACGTGGACGTGCACCATGGCGACGGCGTACAGGCCATGTTCTGGAACGACCCGCGCGTCATGACGATCTCGATCCATGAGAGTCCCACGTCACTCTTCCCGGGAACGGGCTGGCCGTCGGAGACCGGTGGCCCGTCGGCGCCGGGCACGGCGGTCAACATCGCCGTGCCGGCAGGCACGAATGACCAGGGCTGGCTGCGGGCCCTGCACGCCGTGGTCCCGGATCTGCTGGGGGCTTTCCAGCCGCAGGTGCTGGTGACCCAGCATGGGGTCGACACCCACTTCGAGGATCCGCTCGCCCACCTGCTCATCTCCCTGGATGGCCAGCGGATGGCCTTCGAGGCGATCCACCGGTGGGCCCATCGATACGCGGGCGGCCGCTGGGTCGCGCTCGGGGGCGGGGGCTACGAATGGGTGAATGTCGTCCCCCGGGCGTGGGCGCATCTGATTGCGATCGCCACGGGACACCCGATTGCTCCCGAAACGCTGCTTCCGGAGGCCTTCCACGAATTCGTCCTCGAAGCCCTGGGCCGACAGGCACCCGGGCGCATGACTGACGGCCGGCAGCCGTGGCCGCGGCCTTTCGACCAGGGGTTCGACCCCGATGATCCGATCGACCGCGCGGTGATGCAGACGCGGGAAGTGGTGTTCCCGGTGCATGGCCTGACGGCGGAGCCCAGCCTGTGGTTCTGAACGTGGATGAGGCAATTTCCCCGTTCAACTTTCCCAGAGACCCCACGGGCCACTAGTCTTCGCAACGCCTGATGCCGTATGTCACCGGAGGGGAAGCCGGGGCGGTGCGGGGCAGAGAGTTCGGTGCGAGATGTCCACGACCCCTGATCGGGCCTTCAATGACGTGCGTTTCCTGACGGTCGCCGAGGTGGCCTCGATGATGCGCGTCTCCAAGATGACCGTCTACCGACTCGTCCACAACGGTGAGATGCCCGCCGTTCGCGTGGGCCGTTCCTTCCGGGTGCCCGAGCAGGCCGTCCACGACTACCTGCGCGACTCGTTCGTCGAGACCGCCTGATCCTGCGCTACCGCGTCGGCCGGGTGTCCGGGCCGACTGTAGAGTGATGTTCACACGTACTTCACCGAGATAGGGATTGTCTTAATGGGCTCTGTGATCAAGAAGCGACGCAAGCGGATGGCGAAGAAGAAGCACCGCAAGCTGCTGCGTCGCACCCGGGTCCAGCGCCGCAACAAGAAGTAGCCGGCGACAGGGGGTCTCATGGGACGCACCGTGCTCGTCACGGGCGTGTCGAGGTACCTCGGTGGTCGCATGGCCGCCCTACTCGCTGCCGATCCGCAGATCTCGACCGTTATCGGGGTCGATGTCGTGGCACCGGATTCTCCTATTGCCGGCACGGACTTCGTCCGCGCTGACATTCGCAACCCTGTCATCGCCAAGGTCATGGGTGAGGCGTCCGTTGACACGGTCGTCCACATGGGCGTGATCGCGACCCCGAAGCAGGCGGGTGGGCGGTCGACGATGAAGGAGATCAACGTCATCGGCACGATGCAGCTGCTTGCTGCGTGCCAGCGAACCCCCAGTGTGCGGTCGCTGGTCGTCAAATCGACGGCGGCCGTCTACGGGTCCGGGCCTAAGGATCCGGCGAAGTTCACCGAGGACATGGAGCCGAGGCACTCGCCCTCGTCCGGGTGGCCCAAGGACTCGGTCGAGGTGGAGACCTACGTGCGCGGGTTCGCCCGCCGTCGGCCTGATGTCTCCGTCACCACTCTGCGTTTCGCCAACTTCATCGGACCTCGGGTGGAGACGGCGCTCACCGCGTACTTCTCGCTGCCGATCGTCCCGACCGTGCTGGGCTTTGATCCCCGCCTGCAGTTCATCCATGAGGACGACGGCCTGGAGGCGATCCGCACCGCTGTCCTGTCTCCGCGACAGGGCACCTTCAACGTCGCCGGCGACGGTGTGCTGCTGCTGTCCCAGGCAATCCGCCGAGCACGGCGACAGACCATCGCGATTCCGAGCCTCATCTTCGGCACGGTGGGTCGCACGCTCAGCCCGACCGGGCTGGCGGACTTCTCGTCGGAGGCGGTGCGCTACCTCACCTACGGGCGCGCCCTCGACACGCGTGCGATGCATCGAACTCTGGGTTTCGATCCGATGTGGAGCACCGACGAAGCGTTCATGTCATTTGTGCGGCGTGACAGTGCGGATGGGGAGGTTGACGTTGCCTGACGCAGATGTCATCCCCTTCGGCTCACCGGGGGATCCTGATCGTCCCGGTCGCGGACTTGGACCGTCGAAGGCCGCCCGCCTCGTCGGCAACACCGGCCCGCAGCCGACGAGCCCACCGGCCGCAGCGGCCCCGACCTCTCGGTCCGCCACCGATGCCGATCGGCCCGAACACTCGACGTCGCACGATGTGATCACCGATGCCGAGATCCCCTTCGATGGCGAGAGCTGGCTGGAGTTCGCCCGTCGCCGGCTCATGGGCGACTACTCCGTTGATGACTTCGGCTTCGACCCCGAGCTGACCGATCGGGTGCTGCTGACGCTCGTGCGTCCGCTGTACCGCTCGTGGTTCCGGGTGGAGACGACCGGACTCGAGAACGTCCCGGCCGACTCAGGTGCACTCGTCGTGGCCAATCACTCCGGGGTCATTGCCATGGACTCGGTCATGGCACAGGTCGCCCTGCATGACGAGCACCCGGCGCACCGGCATCTGCGCATGCTCGGGGCCAACCTGGTCTTCCAGACGCCCTTCATGGGAGAGGTCGCACGCAAGGCCGGTCATACCCTCGCGTGCCACCCGGACGCCGAGAGACTCCTCGCTGCAGGTGAGATTGTCGGTGTCTGGCCCGAGGGCTTCAAGGGTGTCGGGAAGCCGTTCGGCCAGCGCTACAAGCTGCAGCGTTTCGGACGCGGTGGCTTCGTCTCTGCCGCCCTTCGCACGGGCGCACCGATCATTCCGACAGCGATCGTGGGGGCCGAAGAGATCTATCCGATGATCGGCAACGCCAAGACGGTCGCGCGCATCCTCGGCCTGCCGTACTTCCCGATCACGCCGACGTTCCCCTGGTTCGGCCCGCTGGGGATGATCCCGCTGCCGAGTAAGTGGCTGATCCACTTCGGCGAGCCGATCCGCACCGACCACTTCCCGGAGGGTGCAGCCGATGACCCGATGGTCGTCTTCAACCTCACCGATCAGGTGCGCGAGCAGATTCAGCAGTCGCTCTACCGACTGCTGGTGAAGCGGCCGTCGGCCTTCGGCTGACGGCTACGACGGTCGGCGCGCCCGAGCCGTGGCGTAGCCGATTGCCAGGCCGACAGCGATGCCACCGGCCCCCGAGATCGCGGGCAGGGCAACGCGCTTGAACTGCTCGCGTCGTCTGAAGTCGCGGATCTTCCAGTCGTTGTCGCGCGCATGTGCACGCAGGGTCGCATCGGGATTGACGGCGACCGGATTGCCGACGAGGGACAGCATCGGGATGTCATTCGACGAGTCCGAGTAGGCGGAGCAGCGGGTCAGGTCGAGGCCCTCGCGTGCGGCAAGCGCACGGATGGCCTCTGCTTTGGCGAGGCCGTGCAGTGGCGGTCCGTCGAGATGTCCGGTGTACACGCCGCCGCGAATCTCCGAGACGGTGCCGAGGGCGCCGGTGAGTCCCAGCCGCCGCGCGATCACAGAGGCCAACTCAATAGGTGTCGCCGTGACGAGCCAGACCTGCTGTCCGGCATCGAGGTGCCCCTGGGCGATCGCCAGGGTGCCCGGGATCAGCTTGTCGACCATGCTGTCGTCGAAGATCTCCTCGCCGAGGTGCGCGAGCTCGTCGACTCGTCGGCCCTCGACGAACGACAGCGCAGCCTCGGTGGCGGACGCCATGTCCTCGAGGTCCTCGCCGCTGGCGAGGAACTTCACCTGCTTCACGCCGAACCCGATGATCTCGCGACCACTGAAGTAGTTGCGTCGCGCGAGCCCGACAGCGAAGTGGAAGATGCTCGCCCCGCGCATGATCGTGTTGTCGACATCGAAGAAGGCTGCGCCTGTCGGGTCCAGTGTCGGGTTCTGGGCATGGCCGGGGCCGGCAGCGGCCGCTGATGCCTCGCCGGCCTGGCGGTAGCGCGACAGGACGTCGTGGCGGACGGGGACCGGGGTGCCGCCCGTCTCGGGGGAGTCGTTCACAGGGCGAGAGTACCCAGCCGCGTGGCCTTGTGTGCCAGACTCAGGATCGATCTGAGGAGGGGTGAGGGTGAACGCCAATATCGCCGGGTTCCTGCGTGCTTCGGCGCAGCGTCATCCCGATGCGACCTGCCTGATCTCCGGGGACGCGAGGTACAGCTGGGCCGATGTCGACCGGGCCGCCGACGCATTCGCCGCCGGCCTGATCAAGCGCGGACTCCACGCAGGTGATCGCGTGGCCCTGCTCCTCGGCAACTGCTACGAGTTCGTCATCTCCTACTTCGGGGCCGCGCGCGCGGGACTCGTCATCGTGCCGCTCAACCCGGCCTATACGAGTGCGGAAGTAGCGGTCATGCTCGCCGACTCAGGGGCGCGCATGCTCGTGGTGCAGTCGGTGACGGAGCGGGTCGGCGAGGAGTCTGCGGCCGCTCTGCCCGGCTGCGAGGTCGTGAGCATCGATGGACCGGCATGGGCCGACCTCCTGCGCACGGGTTCGGGCGTGGCACTCGCCGAGGTGGCGCAGTCACCCGATGCGCTGGCACTCCTGCTGTTCACGGCCGGCACCAGCGGCCGGCCCAAGGGTGCGATGCTCACGCATGGTGCGCTGCGGGCCAATATCGACCTGCTCCTTCACCTCACCGATCCGCCGGCCGTTGTCGACGACGATGTGGTGCTGATCGTGCTGCCGATGTTCCATGTCTACGGGCTCAATACCGGGCTCGGCCTGGCCGTTGCCGCGGGAGCCACGTGCGTGATCAGCGATCGTTTCGATCCGGTCGAGTCATTGCAGCTCATCGCGCAGCACGGTGTCACCACGATCGCCGGCGCGCCCGCGATGTATCAGGCCTGGTGTGCGATGCCGGGTCTTCGCGAGGGCATGGCGAGCGTCCGCATGCTGTCCAGTGGCGGAGCGCCGTTGCCGGCGCGTGTGTTCGCTGCCTTCGCCGAGTCGACGGGGCTCGAGATCTTCGAGGGCTACGGGATGACCGAGACGGCCCCGGTGGTGGCGACGACACTGGTGTCCGGCGTGCCGAAGGCGGGTTCGGTCGGGAGGCCGCTGCCGGGCCTCGATGTGCGACTCGTCGACGAGTCCGGCTCCGATGTCGATGAGGGCGACCCGGGCGAAGTCTGGGTGCGCGGGCCGTCGGTCTTTCGCGGCTACTGGCCTGATGGTGCGGGTGGGCCCGACGCCGAAGGCTGGTTCCACTCAGGGGACGTTGCCTACGCGGACGACGACGGCGATCTTCATGTCGTCGACCGGCGGCGCGAGGTGATCCTCGTGAACGGCTTCAACGTCTATCCCCGCGAGATCGAGCTCGCTATCGACGATCTGGACGCCGTCGCTGAGGTGGCAGTTCTCGGAGTCACCGATGACACCACCGGCGAGGCCGTCACGGCGCTGGTGGTTGCCCGGCGCGGTGCATCCCTGACCGCTGATGAGATCGCGGATCACTGTGCCGCGCGGCTCGCGAGGTTCAAGTGCCCGACCGTCATCCGAGTCGTGGCTGAACTGCCGCACTCGGCCACCGGCAAGGTCGCGAAGGGCCGGTTGCGGGATGTCTACGGCGACACCGGTTACGGATCATGACGACGGCTGCGGCCCAGCGGGTCACCCTGATCGGGAAACCGGACTGCCACCTGTGCGACGAGGCGCTGGCCGTCATCGCACAGGTGTGCGCCGAGACGGGTGACGGGTGGCAGGAACTGTCGATCATGGACGATCCGCTCCTCTACGACGACTACTGGGAGCGGATCCCGGTGGTCCTCGTCGACGGGCAACCCCATGACTTCTGGAAGGTGGACCCGGACCGCCTGCGGGCGGCGCTGACAGGTGGCACGAACCGATAATCGGACGCAAACGTCCGGTCAACTTTGTGACTTCGTGCGCGGATGCCTAATCTAGGGCAATCGAACACCGGCGCGACCGGCCGTTCGGCCCCAAGGATCGACCCTTCCCCTGGAGAATCGTGTCTGCTGCACGCTCGGTCCGGACAACTGCCTCGGCAGCTGTCGGCGGGTCGAATCGAGGCCGTGATGGCGCCCGGGAGATCCCGGATGCGACCATCGCGCGGCTTCCCGTGTACCACCGGGTCCTCGGGCAACTGGCCGACGCCGGTGTATCGACGGTCTCCTCGGAGGAACTCGCTGCGGCCTGCGGAGTGTCGTCGGCCAAACTGCGCAAGGACCTGTCGCACCTGGGCTCCTATGGCACTCGCGGAGTCGGCTACGACGTGCGGTTCCTCGCCTACCAGATCTCCCGCGAGCTCGGCCTGACCCAGCCCTGGGGCGTCGTGATCGTCGGCGCGGGCAACCTCGGCCATGCGCTGGTGGCCTACCGAGGATTTGCGTCGCGCGGCTTCGCGGTTGTCGGCCTGCTTGATTCACACCCGGACGTGGTGGGCCGCCGGCTCGGCAGCGCTGATGCGCAGGTCAAGGTGCGCCCGATGCACGAGCTCGAAGCAGTCGTGGCTGACGGTGGTGCGCACATCGGTGTGATCGCCACCCCTGCTGATGCCGCCCAGGATGTGTGCGACCGCCTGGTCGCGGCAGGCGTGCGCAGCATCCTCAACTTCGCCCCTGTCGTGCTCTCGGTTCCCGAGGGCGTGGAGGTGCGCAAGGTCGACCTCGCGGTGGAACTGCAGATCCTTGCTTTCCACGAGCAGAGGCGGAACGACGAGCCGCCGGAGTCGGCTGACCGCGAGACCCCGTCCTTTGTCCCAGAGTCGCTCGGAGAGGCGATCAACGCATGACAACGAGAGCCAGCAGCAAGCAGGCAACCACAGCCAGTGCAACCGCGACGCGGAAGGCAGCGCCCGTGAAGGCGGCTGCAGTTCCGAAGAAGGTGGCGCCGGCGGCAAAGCCCGCCTCAAAGCCGGTAGCGAAGAAGGCCGCACCGGTCGAGAAGCCGGCAGCGAAGCCCGCAGCGAAGAAGGCCGCACCGGCGGAGAAGCCGGTGGAGAAGCCGGCTGCCAAGAAGGCAACCGCAGCGCCCGAGGCAGCAGCACCGGTTGAGGCCACGGCTGCCGCGAAGGCGCGACGCAAGCCGGCGACCGGCATCGTGTCGCTCGTCGCCGCCGGGCCGGGTGACCCCGAACTCCTGACGCTGCGCGCTGCCAGCCTCATCGCGGCGGCAGACGTGATCGTTGTCGACGCGGATGCTGTCGTGATCGCACAGACGCATGCAGCGCCCAGTGCACAGATCGTCGTCGCAGTCGACGCCAACGGGCTGCCGCTCGACCAGGCCGGTCGCAGCGCACTTGTCATCGAATCGGCCCGCGAGGGACGCAACACCGTGCGGCTGATCTCCGGTGATCCGGTGATTGACGGTTCGCTGCTTCATGAGGCGGGTGCCCTGCGCAAGGCGCGTATCGACTTCGAGGTGGCGCCCGGCGTCAGCGAGATCACCGGCGTTCCTGCCTACGCAGGCTTCGGGCTCACGGGTGGTCGCACGCGGCAGGTGCGCATCGTCGATGCGAACGACACCGACCTCGCGTGGACCGAACTCACGTCCAGTCGCACGACGGTGGTGTTCCTCAACGGCGCCGATCGCGCCCCGGACATCGCGGCTCGACTCATCGCGGCGGGTGCACCCGAGGGCACACCGATTGCCCTGACCCGGCGGGGCACGACCGTTGACCAGCGCACGCTGGTGTCGACCCTGGGCGAGATCGGTGGCGTGGTCAAGACTGCGCGCCAGTCCGGCCCCGGCCTCGTGGTTGTCGGCGACGTCGTCTCACAGCGTGAGAAGCTCGACTGGTTCGAGGTGAAGGCGCTGTTCGGCTGGCGCATCCTCATCCCGCGGACCCAGGACCACGCCGGCCCGGTCGTCAACCTGCTTCGTGGCCACGGTGCGATCCCGATCGAGGTGGCCACCATCTCCGTCGAGCCGCCCCGCACGCCGCAGCAGATCGATCGTGCTGTCCACGGCCTGGTCTCCGGTCGATACGAGTGGATCGGCTTCACCTCGGTGAACGCCGTACGGGCCATCCGCGAGAAGCTCCAGGAGTACGGCCTCGATGCCCGCTCGTTCGCCGGCCTCAAGGTCGCGGCGGTCGGCGAATCGACGGCCGCGGCGCTGATCGAGTTCGGCGTCCGTCCCGACATCGTGCCCACTGAGGACCAGACGACAAGTGCGCTCCTCGACGAGTGGCCGCCCTACGACTCGCTCACCGATCCGATCAACCGCGTCTTCCTGCCGCGTGCCGACATCGCCACCGACACCCTGGCGGCGGGCCTCGCGGAGCTCGGCTGGGAGGTCGAGGACGTCACGGCTTACCGCACCGTGCGCGCGGCACCCCCGCCCGCCGAGACGCGTGAGGCCATCAAGACCGGTGGTTTCGACGCGGTCCTGTTCACGTCCAGCAGCACCGTGCGCAACCTCGTCGGCATAGCGGGCAAGCCGCACCACAGCACCGTCGTCGCCTGCATCGGTCCGCAGACGGCGAAGGCTGCCGAGGAGCACGGGCTGCGCGTCGACGTGCTCGCTGAGACCAGCACGGTCGCTGGCCTGGTTGCCGCGCTTGCCGCACACGGCGAGACGCTGCGCGCGACGGCCGCCGAGGCCGGCGAGGGCACCTGGCGGCCGAGCCGTCGTCGGGCTACGGCACGCCGCAAGGCGACCTGACCATGGCCGACGCGGGCGACCGCACCGTCGTGCACCTCCTGCGACATGGCGAGGTCTTCAACCCGGAGGGCGTTCTCTACGGACGCCTTCCGGGTTTCTACCTGTCCGACCTCGGACAGCAGATGGCTGTTCGCGCAGCAGACGCCCTGGCCGACCACGACATCACGCATGTGGTGTCGTCGCCGATGGAGCGCGCACAGCAGACAGCGGCGCCGGTTGCGGAGCGACACGGTCTGGCCATCGAGATCGACCCGCTGCTGATCGAGGCAGACAACATCTTCGAGGGTCAGCGCGTGAGCGTGGGCGACGGCGTCCTCCGTCAGCCCAAGGCGTGGCGGCACCTCTACAACCCGTTCCGGCCATCGTGGGGTGAGCCCTACGTCGAGGTGGCGGCGCGCATGCACACGGCGATCGATGCGGCCCGCGAGAAGGCACGTGGGCATGAAGCCGTGCTCGTCAGCCATCAGCTACCGGTGTGGATAGCGCGACTTGCCGCGGAGAAGCGACGACTGTGGCACGACCCACGCAGCCGGCAGTGCACGCTGGCATCCCTGACATCGCTGACCTACGACGGCGACCAGCTCGCGGCCATCACCTACACGGAGCCGTCGCGCGACCTGCTCGTCAAGGCGAGCAAGATCGCCGGAGCCTGACCGCCCCCATGCTCACCCGTCGCGTCGCTGCGGCCGCCGCCGTGGCGGCGACGGCCATGGTCCTGCTCACCGGATGCGGTTCCTCGTCGGATGCGTCTGGCAGCAGTGCTGACAGCGGATTCGTCGCTGGCGACGGCTCCCTCGTCGTCGTCCCCGCGGAGCAGCGCGCTCCGGCACCCGACCTCGTCGGCGAGACCCTTGACGGCTCGACTTTCCGACTGGCCGATCATCGTGGTGACGTCGTTGTCCTCAATGTCTGGGCGTCGTGGTGTGCGCCGTGCCGGGCGGAGGCCCCCGGGCTCGCTGCCCTCGCGACGGAATACGAGGGCAAGGGTGTGCAGTTCGCCGGCCTCGACACCCGCGACTCCGATGTGTCGGCGCGGGCGTTCGTCGACAGGTTCGGCATTCCGTATCCGAATGTGATCGATCGCGACGGACAGCTCCAGTTGCTGTTCGGTGATTCGCTGCCGCCACAGGCGATTCCTTCGACACTCGTCATCGACGCGGAAGGGCGGGTCGCGGCGCGGGCCCTGGGCAAGGTCAGCGAGTCGTCCCTGCGCGCCATGATCGAGCCACTGCTCGTGGCTAGGACGGAGTAATGGGCGGGGTCGGCGAACTGGTCGCCAGCGGCGGCCTGTGGGTGTCGCTACCCATCGCCTTTGCCGCCGGCATCGTGGCCTTCCTGAGCCCCTGCGTCCTGCCCCTTGCACCGGGCTACGTGTCCTACATCACCGGCCTGACCGGCGCCGAACTCGCTGACGTCAAGGGTCGTCGCTGGCAGGTCCTCGCCGGCAGTCTGCTGTTCGTCTTCGGGTTCAGCATCGTCTTCGTCAGCTACGGAGCGCTCTTCGGCGGTGCCGGGTCATTGCTGCTGCAGTACGCCGATGTCATCAACCGGGTGCTCGGTGTCCTCGTCATCCTGATGGGACTGGCTTTCATCGGCGTGCTGCCCGGCCTGCAGCGCGAGTACCGCTTCCACCGGATGCCCACATGGGGAGTCGCGGGCGCACCTGTGCTCGGCATCCTCTTCGGGCTCGGCTGGTCGCCGTGTATCGGCCCGACGCTCACCGCGGTGCAGAGCCTGGCATTCTCGGAGGCGAGCGCGCTGCGTGGTGCGCTGCTGTCCTTCGTCTACTGCCTTGGGCTGGGCCTGCCGTTCGTGCTTCTGGCACTGGCCTTCAGCCGGATGGCACGCACCATCGGCTGGGTTCGCAAGCACTACGTGTGGGTGATGCGCATCGGAGGCGGCATGCTGGTCATCGTGGGCATCCTGCTGGTCACCGGCCTGTGGACCGACTTCACGATCTGGCTGCGAGTACAGGTGCCCGGATTCGAGACGGCGATATGACCGAGCCCCTGGATTCCGCCGTGCCTGCTCCTGATGCGGGCCTGCCTGATGAGCCGACCCTTCCGCCACTGGGCTCGATCGGCCTCCTGCGCTGGATGTGGCGCCAGCTCACCAGTATGCGAACGGCCCTCGTCCTGCTGTTCCTCCTCGCCATCGCCAGCATTCCGGGTTCGGTGCTGCCGCAGCGCGGTACCAACCCGCTGCGGGTCGACCAGTGGCTCGAGCAGAACCCGGGAATCGGCCCGCTTCTTGATCGGGCGGGGTTCTTCGATGTCTACGCGTCGCCGTGGTTCGCGGCGGTCTACCTGCTGCTGTTCATCTCCCTGATCGGCTGCGTGCTCCCGCGGATACGCCAGCATGCGAAGTCGATGATGGCGCCGCCCCCGCCGGCCCCCCGGCGACTGACCCGGCTGCCGGTGTCGCAGGAGTTCACCAGCTCGGTCGACGGAGCGGCGCTGCTCGCGACGGCTCAGGGCTATCTGCGGGGTCGTCGCTGGCGGGTCCGGCTGGGGGAGTCACCCGTCGACGGGAACACCTGGATCGCGGCCGAGAAGGGCTACCTGAGAGAGACCGGGAATCTCGTCTTCCACCTCGCGCTCCTGTTGGTACTGCTCGCCGTTGCGGTCGGTGGCGTCATGGGGTGGAAGGGCAATGTGATCGTGCGTGAGGGCAGCGGCTTCTCGAACACGCTCACCCAGTACGACGCCTGGGGCGGCGGTCGGTTCGTCAACCCCAATGACCTGGCCCCGTTCTCGTTCACGCTCGACCGGTTCACGGTGGACTTCGAGCGGAGTGATGCCCAGCGGGGTGCCCCTCGACTCTTCGAGGCCGATGTCACGTACCGCGCCAGTCCCGATGCCGAGCCCACGACCCGAACGATCGAGGTCAACGAGCCACTTGATGTGGCGGGGGCCAAGGTCTTCCTTGTCGGCCATGGTTACGCACCGCGCTTCGTCGTACGCGACTCGACGGGGGAGGTTGTCTTCGATGATGCGGTGGTCTTCCTGCCGCAGGACGGGAACTTCACGTCGACCGGCGTCATCAAGGTGCCGGACGCATCGCCGTCGCTCGGGTTCAACGGGCTGTTCCTCCCGACGGCCGCGCGTGCGGGATCGGGCATGGGAATCTCGGTCTTCCCGGCCGCCGACAACCCGGAGGTCCTGCTCGCGGCCTTTCGCGGTGATCTGGGACTCGACAGTGGTGTCCCGCAGAGCATCTACGCACTGGACACATCGAAGATGGTCAAGGTCGGCCTGAACCCCCTGGCGCCCGGTGACACGTGGACGCTCCCGAACGACTCGGGCAGCATCGAGTTCACGGGCTATGAGCGCTGGGCCTCGTTCCAGATCGCGCGTGACCCCGGCAAGGAGCTCGCGCTGCTGTCCGCGCTGGCGGCGATCGTCGGACTGATGTTGTCGCTGTTCGTCCGTCGACGTCGGCTCTGGGTCAAGGTGATGGCGGCCAGCGGGGGAGGTACTCTCGTGCAGGTCGCCGGGCTGGCCAAGACCGACTCGGTTGACCTGCCTGCTGACGTACGGGCCCTCGCTGTCGCGCTGGGCGCCGACGTCGACGATGAGAGGAGTGCTCCGTGACCAGCGTCCAACTCGCGCAGGCAAGCAATGCGGCCGTGTACGCGTCCATGCTCACGCTGACCCTGGCCATGATCTTCTTCGCGGTGTCGTTTGCCGCAGGTCGTCGCCGTCCGGCGGCAGCAGCCGTGAGCGTGAGTGTCGAGTCGGTCGAGAGCGTGGGCGGTACCGCCGTCATCACCCGAACGGCTGAGGCCATCGACCGCAGCAGCGACCCCGGTCGTCGCGCTGCCAACATCGGGATGTCCCTGACGTGGCTGTCCTTCCTCACCCTGCTCGTCGGAGTCATCCTTCGCGGAGTGTGGGCAGGCCGCGTGCCGTGGGGCAACATGTACGAGTTCTCCATCACCGCGGCGCTCGGCATCCTCGGCGTCTTCCTGGTCATGTCGATCCGTCGCGACCTGCGCTGGCTCGGCCTGTTCGTCGTCATCCCTGCGTTGCTGACGCTGGGACTCGCGGTAACGGTGCTGTACACCGAGGCGGCGCAGCTTGTGCCGGCGCTGAAGTCCTACTGGCTGGTCATCCACGTCTCTGCAGCCATCATCTGCGCTGGTGCCTTCACGTTCGCGGCCGCCACTGCCGCGCTCTCACTGGTGCGGAGCCGACTCGAGCGGAAGGCCGGAACCACGGAGATCGGCGGCTGGGCCTCCCGGATGCCGACGAGTGAGCGACTTCAGGTCCTGACCAACCGGGTCGTCGCGTTCGCGTTCCCGCTATGGACCTTCGCGGTGGTCGCTGGTGCGATCTGGGCCGAGAACGCGTGGGGGCGTTACTGGGGCTGGGACCCGAAGGAGACGTGGGCCTTCATCACCTGGGTGATCTTCGCTGCGTACCTGCATGCTCGCTCGACTGCGGGCTGGCGCGGGAACCGATCCTCGTGGATCGTCATCGTCGGCTGGGTGGCATTCCTGATCAACTACTTCGGCGTGAACATCTTCGTCAACAGCCTGCACTCGTACTCGGGTATGTAGCGGCCGCCCGGCCTCAGTCGGTCGGTGTCTCGCCGCGGCGACGCTGTTCCATCCGCTTCACCCAGGCATCGTCGCCGAGCTGCTTGAGGAACGTCGGATCGTCGTCAGGTGCCAGGGGTCCGCGACGTCGTCCGAAGCGTGCGCCGGGCGATGGCCACACGCGCCCGAGCGCGAGCCACAGCAGCCCACCGAGGAGCGGGATCAGGACCACGACGAGAAGCCACACGAACCTCGGCAGGGATCTGGTCTGACCGCTGGGGGTGCGCAGGACGTCGATGATGAAGTAGATGTACAGGGCGATGAGGAAGAGCACGCCGACGACCCTGAGCATGCCTTCCCCTTCCCGTCTCGACTGAGTCCAGCCTATGTCACGCGGGCGCACCCGCATTCGGGGTCGTGCCGGCGCACCCCGTACCGTGATCGCGTGGAATCCGTAAGGTCGTCGAAGGCCCTTGCCGTGCTGACCTACACGCTGCTGCGGGTCGCCCTCTTCGCCGCCGTCTGGCTGGCCCTCGAACTGCTCACGCCGGTATACGGACTGTGGGCCATCGTCGCGGCGATCCTGATGTCGGGCGCGATCAGCATCGTGGTGCTCGACCGTCCGCGCGGTCAGGTGGGCGCCGCCGCAGCGGGTTTCTTCGGCCGGATCAACGCCCGGATCGAGGCATCTGCGCGAGCTGAGGACGTCGACGACGAACCACCTGCGGACCCGACGGCCGCGCCGACCGCGTGAGCGTCAGGCGAGGGCCAGGGCGAGGCCGAGTGCCAGTCCGTAGAACAGCAGGAGCACGCCCGTCAGCTTGAGTGCCGGGATGAGTGCGGGGCCGAGTGCGCCACCGAGCACGATCCGGATGGGGCGTACCGCCATCAGGCCGGTCAGGCAGGTGAGCATCACCCATGGCGAGGTCAGCAGGCCCACGCCGATCGGCATCAGGATGGCGATGACGACGATGCTCGCGTAGAGGTGCCGTGTCCGTGCATCGCCAAGCCGAACGGCCAGGGTGATCTTTCCGGCGACCGTGTCGCCGGCGATGTCGCGCAGATTGTTGGTGACGAGGATGGCGCAGGAAAGCAGGCCGACTCCGACGGACGCGACGACATCCGCGGCGCTGATCGCGAGGGTCTGCACGTACGCCGTGCCGACAACGGGGACGAGACCGAAGAAGACGAACACGAAGATCTCGCCGAGGCCGGCGTAGCCGTACGGACGCGGGCCGCCCGTGTAGAGCCAGGCCGCAGCGATGCTGGCAGCACCCACGATGAGCAGCCACCACTGGCCAGTGAGGGTGACGAGCGCCAGTCCGGCGAGGGCCCCGACGGCGAAGGAGCCGAACGCCGCGACCTTCACCTGCGACGGGCGAGCCAGGCCCTGGCCGACCAGGCGAACGGGGCCCACGCGTGCCGCATCAGTGCCCTTGATGCCGTCGCTGTAGTCGTTGGCGAAGTTGACGCCCACCTGGAGCGCAAGGGCGACGACGAGGGCCAGGAGGACCCGGGGACCATCGAATGCGTCGGCCCAGGCACCGAGCCCGGCGCCGACGGCCACGGGCGCGATGGCTGCGGGGAGGGTTCGCGGGCGCGCTCCCTCGAGCCACTCGTGTGCCGTTGCCACGTCAGCCGTCTCCCTCGGGTCGCGCCGCCCACTCCTGGAGGAGCCGGCGGTCAACCTTGCCATTGGGCAGGTGCGGGAGGCGCTCCACCCGGTGCACGACCGGCCGCGCGTGCGATCCGAGCTGGCGGACCACCTCCGCCCCCACGTGGTCGGCAACCGAGGGCGCGGTGTCGCGGACCTCGATGAAGGCGTGCAGGCCCGGCTCGCCGTCAGGACGGATGATCGTGACGGCGGCCGCCGAGATCACGTCTGGCAGATCGGCCGCGATCCGCTCGACGGCATGTGGTGACACGTTCACGCCCCGGATGATGACGACATCGTCTGCCCGTCCCACGATCGTGACCGTCCCGTCGGACGCGATCTCCCCGAGGTCGGGCGTGCGGTAACCGGCTGGGCCGAAGCTGATCCGCGTCAGCTCGGGCTCGCCGCGATAGCCGAGGGCGACGCAGGGTCCCGCGATGGTGAGGACACCGGGGTTGCCATCGGACGTCACGGTCACACCCGGCAGCGGGATGCCGTCGAACACGCACCCGCCTGCGGTCTCGGTGGCACCGTAGGTCGTGGTCACGCCGATCCCCAGGTCGCGTGCGACGGCGACCAGTGAGGGCCGTGTTGCGGCTCCGCCGACGAGAACCGAGCGGCACTGCTGGAGTGCGGCAATCCCGCGGTCGCTGGCAAGCAGCCGGGACAGCTGAGCGGGGACGAGCGCTACCCGGATGTCGTCGCTCTGTGCCGAGGCGGCATGGACCGCCGAGGCGAAGGCGTCCTCGGTGAACGGCCCCGCCCCGCCGATGCTCGGGAGCACGATCGGATCACGGCCTGCTGCGAGCGCGCGCACGAGGACGTTGAAGCCGCCCATCGAGGTGACCGGTAGCGCTGCGATCCACTGCGGTGTCGCGCCAGGCCCGTTCACGGTCTCGGTCATGGAGGTGAGCTGCGAGCCGGTCAGGAGCACGCCGCGCGGTGCGCCGGTCGACCCCGATGTTGCGAGGACGGTGACGACCTCGTCGGACTCGAGGGGGAGTTGCTCGTCATCAGGTCGGACGGCGGCGAGGAGGGTCATGACGTATTCGTTCGAGACGGAAGCCGAGACGGTAGGGATGGGGGCGATTGCGGGACCGCTGCCGTCCAGGGCCGCCACCAGCGCGGGAAGCAGCCGTGCCGGACCGGCGACCCCCGGAGGCACGGGGACGCGGGAAAGGACCTTGGCAGCGGACATCGCGATGAGCGTAGGGCGATAGGTTTCCGTCCATGGACACCCGTACCCGATACGTGCTCCCGCCTGTCGCCCCTGAGGGCTCACCAGCCCTCACGAATCCGGCGCACTCGTCGATGCGCCCAGGCTGCGAGTGGCGCTCCGAAGGGGAGTTCGGCGACATTCGATACGAGCTCTCCGTGGGCGATGCCGAGGGCATCGCGAAGATCACGATCAACCGGCCGCAGAAGCGCAATGCCTTCCGGCCGCAGACCCTGTTCGAGCTGCAGGACGCGTTCAACCGCGCCCGTGATGACGACTCCGTCGGCGTGATCATCCTCACCGGGCAGGGCGATCTGGCTTTCTGCAGTGGTGGCGATCAGGTCATCCGAGGCAATGACGGCTACATCGGCGACGATGAGATCGCCAAGAAGGGCATCGGCCGGCTCAACGTGCTCGACCTGCAGATCCAGATCCGGCGTACGCCCAAGCCGGTCATCGCCATGGTCGCTGGCTACGCCATCGGCGGCGGTCACGTCCTGCACGTCGTATGCGACCTGTCGGTGGCCGCTGACAATGCTCGGTTCGGCCAGACCGGGCCCATGGTCGGCTCGTTCGACGGTGGCTACGGCTCGGGACTGCTCGCCCGCATTGTCGGCCAGAAGCGGGCCCGCGAGGTCTGGTACACCTGCCGTCAGTACGGGGCCGCCCAGGCGTACGACTGGGGCCTGGTCAACGAGGTCGTGCCCATCGAGGATCTCGAGGTCGCCACGGTCGACCTGGCCAAGGAGATGCTCGACATGTCCCCGCTCGCACTGCGGATGCTGAAGGCATCGCACAACGCGGCTGACGACGGCCTCGCCGGCATCCAGCAGCTTGCGGGTGACGCGACCCTCCTGTTCTACATGACCGAGGAGGCGCAGCACGGGCGCGATGCCTACAAGGAGAAGCGCAAGCCGGACTTCCGGCAGTTCCCGAAGCGTCCGTGACCAGGGGCTTCGAGTGATGCCGACAGC
>CAJAKT010000101.1 GCA_903940375.1 uncultured bacterium
ATCGGGCTGGCGCTCGTGGCCCAGCAGCGCGGCTACAAGACCGTCTTCGTGTGCCCGGACAAGGTCAGCGAGGACAAGCGCAATGTGCTGAAGGCGTATGGAGCCGAGGTCGTGGTGTGTCCGACCGCCGTCGATCCGGAGGACCCCCGCTCGTATTACAGCGTCAGCGATCGACTGGCCCGTGACCTGCCCGGTGCCTGGAAGCCTGATCAGTACGCCAATCCGAACAATCCGCTGTCGCACTACGAGACGACGGGTCCGGAACTGTGGGAGCAGACCGACGGGCGCATCACGCACTTCGTCGCGGGTGCCGGCACAGGCGGCACGATCTCCGGTACCGGTCGCTACCTCAAGGAGATGAGCGACGGGCGCGTGCGCGTCATCGCGGCGGACCCCGAGGGCTCGGTGTACTCCGGCGGTACCGGTCGCCCCTACCTGGTCGAGGGTGTCGGCGAGGACTTCTGGCCGACGACGTACGACGCTGCCATTCCTGACGAGGTCATCGCGATCTCGGACAAGGAGTCGTTCGAGATGACGCGGCGACTGGCGCGCGAGGAGGGCCTGCTGGTCGGCGGATCATGCGGCATGGCCGTGGTGGCGGCGCTGCGCGTGGCTGCGACGGCGGGGCCTGACGACGTCATCGTCGTGCTGCTGCCCGACGGCGGTCGTGGCTACCTGTCGAAGGTCTTCAATGACGAGTGGCTCAGCCGCTACGGCTTCCTGCGCTCGGACAGCGAAGCGACTGTTGGCGACGTCCTGCGGGGCAAGTCCGATGGTCTCCCGCCGTTCGTGCACACGCATCCCACCGAGACCGTGCGCGATGCGATCGACATCCTGCGCGAGTACGGCGTCTCGCAGATGCCCGTCGTGCGCGCTGAGCCACCGGTGATGGCGGCGGAAGTGGTCGGCTCCGTCCTCGAGCGTCAACTGCTCGACGATCTCTTCAATGGCCGGGCAGAACTCGCCGACAAGGTCGATGCGCATATGTCACCCGCACTGCCGATGGTTGGGGCGGGCGAGCCGGTGCAGGCCGCCGTCGATGCGCTGCAAGCGGCCGATGCAGTTGTCGTCGTCGACGATGGCAAGCCCACCGGCGTCGTCACCCGTCAGGACGTGCTCGGCTACCTGTCTCGCTGATGGGCGACCCCGTGGCGGACGGCGCAGTGCTGCGACCGACAGTGCGGGTCCTGCTCATTGATGCGCGTGAACGCGTGCTGCTGTTCCTGATGAACAGCGACGACGGTCAGGTCTTCTGGTGCCCGCCGGGCGGTGGGGTGGAGTCGGGGGAGACGCACGAGGAAGCTGCGGTCCGCGAGCTGGTCGAGGAGACAGGGCGGGCGGAGCCGGTCATTGGGCCGGTGATCGGCCATCGTCGCCACGTGGTGGCCTGGAGCGGCGTGACGTACGACTGCCGCGAGCAGTGGTTCCTCGCCCGCGTCGATCAGATCGCGATCGACGACACCGGGTGGACGGATGAGGAGCGGGTCGACATGACGGATCACCGCTGGTGGACGCTCGACGAGTTGGTGCGGACAAGCGATCGGCTGGTACCCGCGGACCTCGCCCGCGTCGTGCGGGACCTGCTGGCTGACGGCCCGCCGCACGAGCCCTGGACCCTCGCCGTCTAGCGACCACTCGGCGGAGAAGGACTAGTTGGTGGACAGGTCGGGGTTCTCGAAGAGGATCAGGGTCGACCCGACGACCGGGTCCGCGATGGCGGAGGCTAGGCCACCGGGGACCACCATGCGACTCATGTCGATGCGCCCGCCGAGGTCGCGCGCCTTCTGCTCCGCATCGGACAGCGATGGGACAGCGATGACGATGTTCCACGACGGAGGCATTTCGCCTTGTGCTGCGGAGATGCTCGCGTGCATCGTTTCACCGCGGCCGAGCATGCCACCGCCCTCGGGGCCGGCGGGTGTGAGGTCAAACTCGAGGACCTTCGCGTAGAACGCCGCCGCCTCGGCCGGCG
>CAJAKT010000102.1 GCA_903940375.1 uncultured bacterium
CCCCCGGCCCACCGGCCGGACCAGGAAGAACGAGGACAGCAGATGCCGAAGCAGAAGACGCACAGTGGTGCCAAGAAGCGGTTCAAGGTGACCGGTTCGGGCAAGATCACGCACGAGCAGGCCAACCGTCGCCACCTGATGGAGGTCAAGTCCAGCAAGCGCACCCGCAAGCTGGAGTCCGACCAGGTCGTCTCTCCCGCCGATCTCAAGAAGGTCAAGCGCCTCCTCGGCCGCTGATCTCTTCCCCACTTTCCACGCAACGAACCCCAGGAGAAAGCCATGGCACGCGTCAAGCGCGCAGTCAACGCACAGAAGAAGCGCCGGGACATGCTCGAGCGCGCATCCGGTTACCGCGGTCAGCGGTCCCGGCTGTACCGCAAGGCCAAGGAGCAGGTCACCCATTCGCTCGTCTACGCGTACGCCGACCGGCGCACCCGCAAGGGTGACTTCCGTCGGCTCTGGATCCAGCGCATCAACGCTGGTTGCCGCGCCAACGGCATGACGTACAACCGCTTCATCCAGGGCCTCAAGGCCGCTGGTGTCGAGGTGGACCGTCGCATGCTGGCCGAGCTGGCCGTCAACGACGCCCCGGCGTTCGCCACCCTCGTCGACGTGTCGCGCGCAGCACTGCCGGCATCGGCGCTCTGAGCAGACGCTCCATCGTGTCCCCGTCCCAGCGGGTGACCTCGGTCAAGTCCGACCGGGTCACCGCGGTGCGCACGCTGCACACCCGACAGGGACGCCGCAAGACCGGACGGTTCGTGGTCGAAGGACCGCAGTCCGTTCGCAGTGCCCTCGCCGCCGGCGTCGTCATCCGTGACCTGTTCATGGACGACGACGCCGGCGTCGCATTTGCGGACATCGTCACCGATGCGAGAACTGCCGGTCGCAGCGTGACGTGGACGACGCCAGACGTGCTCGCGGCGATGGGGGAGACCAGCCAGCCGCAGGGAGTCCTCGCCGTCTGCGACCTCCTGCCGGAGGTCGAGCTGTCAGCAGTGATGGCAGCACCGGGCCCCGTGCTCCTGCTTGATCAGCTCACCGACCCCGGCAATGTCGGCACGGTCATTCGCACGGCGGATGCGGTGGGCGCGGCTGGCGTCCTCCTGACGACTGGCTCGGCCGACGTGCACAACGGCAAGGTGGTGCGCTCGACGGCCGGGTCGCTCTTCCACCTCCCCGTCGTGCCCCACATCGACCTATCCGAGGCGTCGAGCGCTGCTCGAGCCCATGGACGGGTGGTTGCCGTGGCGACGGGTGACGCCGAGATCGGCCTGTTCGAGGCGGCAGCCGCTGGCCGCGTCGACGACCGGACCTGCTGGGTCATCGGGTCCGAGGCGCACGGGGTCAGCGAGGAGGGGCGGGCGGTCGCCGATATCGCCGTCCGGATACCCATGGCTGGTCGCGCCGAGTCCCTGAATGCCGCTGTGGCGGCGGCCGTTGTGCTCTACGTCACGGCCTATCAGGCCTTCTCGGCCCCCGGAGAGCCGATTCGGGCTATCCGCGCCCAGATGACAGACTAAGCGCCATGACGGACCCGGCAGCCGAGTACATCACCCTTCCCGTTTTCGCGGAGACCGGCTACGTCGTCATCGACTCCTACGACCAGTCCCAGGACCCCGCCGAGTGGGCCGACCTGACCTTCGTGGACTGGAAGTCCTCCGGCGACACCCGCTTCGCCCCACTCGCCAGTGCATACGGCGACATGGAGTGCGACGGCTTCTGGAACCACGATCCGGCCAAGACCGACAAGGACGGCGTCTGGGTGCCGGCGAACGTCGACGTCGCGCCCCGGCTCGTGGCACGGGCGCAGGAGCCCGGCGCCAACATCGGACGATGCCGCGTCATCGAGCTGCAGCCGAACACCTACGCCGACGCGCTCTACAACATGCACCGCGACGACAACAACCGGCTCAACCCCGAAGGCACCGGCTGGATCGTGCGCGCATTCTTCAATCTCACCGACAACCCCGACACGATGATGATCCTGCGCGAGGACCGCGACGATCCCTCGACCGAGACCCGGGTGCCGTTGCCGGCAGGTGCACAGGCCGTCATCGACACGCAACGACTGTGGCATGCCGTCTGGCATCCCGGCCCCGACCCTCGCTACTGCCTCATCACCTCGTACACGAGCGGCCCCGAACTCGGTGCCTGGCTCGAGTCGAAGAACGCGGTGCCGCGGATCGCTGTCGCGCCGCTGGATCCGACGCTCGCTGCCGAGGCCGAGGAGGCTGCGCAGAAGAAGCGCTCCGATCGTGCCGCTGCCATCGCGGCAAGCGGGGCGGACCCGGCCTTCGGCGACGGCAGCCTCAGCGGCGGCTCGTCCATGGAGGTCATGTCCGAGGCCTGATCGGCCAAGTGCACGCTTGACCCGGGCCCGTGCCCGGGCCGACAGGGGAGGAACTCCCCGGACGAAAGGAAGATCATCGTGACAACCGCGCAGCCCGCGGCCGTCCCCTACGAGGCGGTCCTCGACGAACTCGAGGCCGAGGCGATCCACATCTACCGTGAGACCGCGGCCGCCTTCAAGAACCCGGTACTGC
>CAJAKT010000103.1 GCA_903940375.1 uncultured bacterium
CACCCGACTGGCTGGCGCAATCGTGTCCTGCGGTGCCGCGTAGCCGGGCACGGGGGAGCCGTAGACCAGGGCGTACTCATGCGGGTGTGCCAGCGCCCACGTGCGCACGGCATGGCAGGTCGCGAGGAACCGGCCGAGGAAATCATCGCGGCGGATTGCCGCCTCGGCCTTCTCGACAGCCGTGCCGAGGCTGTCGTAGGCGTCGACGATGAGCATCGTCAGCAGCGCGTCGCGATTGGGCACGTAGCGGTAGACGGCCGACGACACCATGCCCAGGTCGCGGGCGACAGCGCGCAGGGACAGCGCAGCGGCACCGTCGGCGATCAGGTGCGTGCGAGCGGTGTCGAGGATCTCCGTGGTGATCTCCGCCCGGGCACGCTCACGGGCGGTGCGGGGTGTGTCTTGGGCCATGGCGCCATCATGCCGCTTGTGGAGAGCACTAGCAACAAACGAGAGCACTGCTCTTGACAGGCAGCCAGGAGGGGGTTAACGTGAGCACTGCTCACACAACAGAGCACTAGTCCACAAGGAGTCCCATGTCTGCCCTGCCGGTCTCGCCACTCGAAGGAACTCACCTCGTCGTCGGGGCAGGGGAGGTTGGTTCAGCTGTCGCATTGCTGCTCGCCGAGGCCGGGCGGCCGGTCGTGGTCGTGACGCGGAGCGGGAGTGGTCCCGTGCACCCCCTGATCCGGCGGGTCGCTGCGGACGCAGCCAACGTCGATGCCCTGATCGCAGCCGAGTCCCATGCGGCTGTCATCTACAACTGCGCGAACCCGCCGTATGACAAGTGGACGACCGAGTGGCCCCCGATGGCGGCGGCATTCCTGGCATACGCCGAACAGACCGGTGCCGTCCTGGCAACCGTCTCGAATCTGTACGGCTATGGCCCGGTTGATGTGCCCATGACTGAGGATCTCCCGCTCACCGCTGCCGGTACCAAGGCGCAGGTGCGCGCGCGCATGTGGCAGGACGCGAAGGCGGCCAACGATGCCGGCCGCATCCGCGCCACCGAGGTCCGTGGATCCGACTACATCTGCCCGGGCCCGCAGAGCATGCTCGGTGATCGCGTGATGCCGCGCATCCTCGCGGGCAAGGGGGTCCAGTTGCTGGGTGACGTCGATCAGCCGCATACCTGGACCGCACCCGTGGACGTGGCTCGGACCCTGATCACCGTTGCGAGCAGCGAGCGCGGCTGGGGTCGCGCCTGGCACGTGCCGAGCAACCCCCCACGATCCCAGCGCGAGGCGGTCGCCGACCTGTGCGCGGCCGCGGGCGTGCCTCGGGTCAAGGTCTCGAGTGTCCCGTCGATCCTGCTCACCGTCATGGGCGTCTTCCAGCCGGTGATCCGCGAGCTGAAGGAAACCGACTACCAGCGCCAGCGTTCATACGTGCTCGACGACTCGGCGGTCCGGATGGCCTTCGGCATCGAGCCGACCCCGTGGTCGGACCTCCTTGCCGACATGGTGGCCCACTATCGAGTTCAAGGGGCAAACGCCACATAAGGTACCGCCATGAGCACCGATGCGGCGGTCCACGCCGAGGGACTGGTCAAGCACTTCGGTGACGTACGGGCACTCGACGGCATCGACCTGACGGTCGAGCGGGGACAGGTGGTCGGGCTGCTGGGGCCCAACGGCGCCGGCAAGACGACGACCGTCCGCATCCTCGCCACGCTGCTGCAGCCGACGGCGGGGGTGGCGTATGTCGATGGGCACGACGTCGTCAAGGAACCCGATGCGGTCCGGCATGCCATCGGACTGACGGGCCAGTACGCGGCCGTCGACGAATACCTCACCGGCCGCGAGAACCTGCGCATGTTCGGCGACCTGTATCACCTGTCTCCCCGGTACGTGAAGGAGCGCACGGCCGAACTGCTCGAGTGGTTCGACCTGTCTGAGGCCGCCGATCGGCCTGCCAAGACGTACTCCGGTGGCATGCGTCGCCGCCTTGATCTCGCGGCGAGCCTGATCGCGAAGCCGTCCATCCTGTTCCTCGACGAACCCACCACTGGCCTGGATCCGCGGTCCCGTCTGGGCATGTGGGGCGTGATCCAGGCACTTGTCGATGAGGGCACGACCGTTCTTCTGACGACGCAGTACCTGGAGGAGGCCGATCAACTGGCGCAGGACATCGTCGTCATCGACCACGGGCGGGTTATCGCGCACGGCACGGCCGATGTGCTGAAGGACCAGATCGGCGGCGACCGGATCGAGATCGCCGTCACCGACGTCTCGCGTGTCGGCCGCGCCGTCGAACTGCTGCGTCCGGTCGGAACAGGTGAGGCCATCGTCGACGAGGCCCGCATCCTGATGCCGGTGTCGGGTGGATCGACCGTCCTGGTCGATGCGGTGCGCGTGCTCGACAGCGAGGGCATCGAGGTGTCCGACATCGTGCTGCGCCGGCCCACGCTTGATGACGTGTTCCTGTCACTCACCGGTCATGTGGCCGAGGAGGACGTACCCGCCGCGCCGAAGGCTCGCGGCCGTGGACGCAAGGAGAAGAAGGCATGAGCACCCTCACCATCAGCAAGCCGCAGATGCGCTCCCGTCCGCTCTGGGGCTGGACACTCAACGATGGGCTCGTCGTTGCCCGTCGAAACCTGATCCAGACCGTTCGCGTTCCCGAACTGCTCTTCTTCTCCCTCGTTCAGCCCGTCATCTTCGTACTGCTCTTCGCATACGTCTTCGGAGGTGCGATCCCGATCCCCGGTGACGACGGAGCCGATGCGTACCGGCAGTACCTGATGCCCGGCATCTTCGGCCAGACGGTCGCTTTCGCGGCAGCCTCGAGCACGGTGGGCCTTGCCGAAGACCTGCACAAGGGCATCATCGATCGGTTCCGCGCGCTGCCGATGTCACCGCCAGCCGTGCTGCTGGGCCGGACATTCGCTGACGCAGCGCGACAGATCCTCGTGCTCGTCGTGCTGAGCATCACCGG
>CAJAKT010000104.1 GCA_903940375.1 uncultured bacterium
CACAACCTGGCGAGAGGTTGTGAGGGACTTGCAGTCGGGCTGACAGGATTTGAACCTGCGACCCCTTGACCCCCAGTCAAGTGCGCTACCAAGCTGCGCTACAGCCCGATGCCGTCGTTTTCACGGGGCGAGCAGACTCTACAGGGTCACCATCCGGCGCCTCGCGGGGCCGCGGCCGAGCCGCCCGCATCGCCGTCACCTCGGTGCCGGCGGCACTAGGTTGTCACCGTGAAGGTCGCGCGCACGGTCATCATCGTCATGCTGGCGATCGTGACGGCTGGCCTGATGGCCGTTGTCGCGAACGTCGGTTCCGGGATCGTCGGGACGCGGGAGCAGCAGGCAGCACTGCAGCCGTTCTACGATCCGCCGAATCCCCTACCCGGACCGGCCGGCACCGTGATCCGGATGGAGCCGCTCGGCGTCACGGTGCCCGGCGCGACGGCGTATCGGATTCTCTACGTCTCGGAGCGATCCGACGGTGTCCCTGCAGCCTCCGGCGGGATGCTCTTCATCCCCGACGCACCCGCACCGCCTGAGGGGCGGCCGGTGGTCGCGTGGGCGCACGGAACGCTGGGCATGGGCGATGCCTGCGTCCCTTCTCGTTCGTCCAATCCCCTGCAGGACACCGACAACTGGCTCGACCAGATGATGCAGTTCGGCTGGGTGGTCGTGTCGACCGACTACGTGGGCCTCGGCACGCCTGGCCCCAATCAGTACCTCATCGCACAGTCGGAGGTCCGCGACCTCGTCAACGCCGTCCGCGCCGCCCGCAATGTCCCGGCAGCCCAAGCGGGCACCCGATACGTCACCTGGGGGCATTCGCAGGGCGGCCACTCGTCGATCTGGACGGGCCACCTGGGTGAGGAGTACGCACCGGAGCTCGACCTGCTCGGGGTCGCCGCTGCCGCACCAGCACTGAACCTCAGCGAGATCGTCGGCGCGCAGTGGGACAACGTGGTCGGCTGGGTGATCGGCCCTGATGTCATCGAGTCCTGGCCGACCTACTACCCCGATCTTCCGGTCGACCCCATCCTCAGCCCCCAGGCCGCCAGCACCTCGGCCCGCCTGGCCGGAGAGTGCATCAAGGAGTCCGCCATCGAGGGGCTGGCGCGCGAGAAGCTCGGTCAGCAGTTCTTCGCCATGGATCCGCTCACCGATCCGGCATGGGCCGCCGCGGCACTCGAGCAGACGCCCACTCCGCTGGCCGCCGACATGCCCGTCTTCATCTCCCAGGGCACGGCGGACACGGTCGTGCTGCCCTGGCCCAATGCGATGGTGCAGAAGAAGTGGTGCGATGCGGGCTCGTCGATCAGCGTGCTCTGGATGGGCGGCATCTCGCATCAGGCAGCAGCCACCACTTCGGGGCCGAGCGCCGTCGCATGGATCTCCGACCGGTTCGCCGGCCGCCCTGCAGGCCGCACCTGCGATGTGCCGCCACCGGTTCCGGCAGCACCACCCGCCTCGTAGCCCCTAGCGGCGCTTCGACCGCTTCTCACGCACGCGCATGACCAGCCGGATCGGCGTGCCCGTGAACCCGAAGTCTTCCCGCAGGCGACGCTCGATGAACCGGCGGTAGCCGGCCTCGAGGAAGCCTGTGGTGAACAGTGCGAACGTGGGCGGGCCGACCTGGACCTGGGCAGCGAACAGGATGCGCGGCTGACGTCCACCACGGAGCGGATGCGGATGCGCATCCGTGAGCTCCTTGATGAACTGGTTCAGCCGGCCCGTCGATACGCGGGTCTCCCAGCCCTCGAGAGCCTCCTCGATCGCAGCAGGCAGCTTCTCGATGTGACGCTTGGTCTTCGCGGAGATGTTGACGTGCGGGGCCCACGGCACCTGAACGAGATCACGATCGACTTCGCGGTACAGGTACTTGCGTCGCTCCTCGTCGGTGAGATCCCACTTGTTGAACGCCAGCACGAGCGCACGGCCCGCCTCGATGACCATGTGAATGATCCGCACATCCTGCTCGCTCAGCGGCTCGGATGCATCCACGAGCACGACGGCGACCTCTGCGCGATCGAGGGCCGCCTGCGTGCGCAGCGTCGCGTAGTACTCGTGACCACTGGCCTCCTTCGACTTGCGGCGGATGCCTGCGGTGTCGACGAACCACCACCACGTGTCCTTGATCGCGATCAGTTCATCGACGGGGTCGACGGTCGTGCCGGCGACGCTGTCGACGACGACTCGGTCGCTGCCGGCCAGCGCATTGAGGAGAGATGACTTGCCGACGTTGGGCTTGCCGAGCAGCGCCACGCGGCGGGGCCCGCCGAGACGCGAGATGCCGGCGCCGTTCTCCGGCAGCATGTCGACGGCCGCGTCAAGCAGATCTCCGGCGCCACGCCCGTGGAGCGCGGACACGCAGTGCGGCTCCCCCAGGCCAAGTGACCAGAGCGACTGTGCCTCGAGCTCGGTGTTGTCGTCGTCTGCCTTGTTGGCAACGAGCAGCACGGGCTTGCCCGACTTGCGGAGGACCTGGACTACGGCTTCGTCGGTGTCGGTCGCGCCGACCTTCGCGTCGACGATGAACAGGACCGCGTCGGCGTCGTTGACGGCGCGCTCCGCCTGCGCGGCGATCTGCGCTGCCATGCCCCGGACCTTGCGATCCCAGCCGCCGGTGTCGATGAGGATGAACCGGCGGCCGTTCCATTCGGCTTCGTAGGTCACGCGGTCGCGCGTGACACCCGGGACGTCCTCCGTGACGGCTTCGCGCCGTCCGATCATGCGGTTGACGAGGGTGGACTTGCCGACGTTAGGGCGGCCCACGACGGCGAGGACCGGCATCCCGGAGTGCTCGCCACCCGGGCGCATGAGCTCGCTGAGTTCGTCGTCGATGTCACCGAACTCGGTTCGGGCGGCCGCCAGGGCAGCCGCGACCGCTGCGTCATCGTCGAGGTCGTCGGCGAGACCGTCGTCGGGCAGGCCCGCGTCGTCAACGTCGTCGTCGAACGCGATCCACTCGTCACTCATTGCGGGCTTCCGTCTTCCTGTCGTGGAGTGACCAGTCCGGTCACATCCGCCCCGACCGCATGGCGGCGAGGTCCTCGGCATCGCTGACGATCTGGCGGACCTGCTCCGCGATCGCGGTCCTCGTGCTCGCACGCAGCGGATCGCCGGGCACGCTCACCGGGACCGCGGGGGCGAAGTACACATCGATCCGCGACCGTGGGCGCGGCGGATCCGTGTGGACCCGTCCATCCGCGCCGAGCAGCACGACCGGCATCACATCGACGCCAGTCACCCCAACAAGGTACCCCACGGGGACGGTGGCTCCTGTCACGACCACAGCCCGCTCATCCCACAGCGCTGCCAGGGCCACCTGCTGGGCCTCGACTGCCGTGGGCAGGATCACCGGGATATCGCCCGCCTTCGTGAGCACGGCGGCAGGGAACCCGGCGGTCATCGCCTCGTTCGCCAGCACGTGGACGGGACGAGGAGCGCAGGCATGCAGGATCGCCCCGACAAGCACTCCCTCACTCCGTGTGACCATGAGGAGCGGACCGGCTGTCCCCACGTGGTGGGCACCGTGGGCGCGGAGCCGATAGGTCATGCGCATAGCCGCCGAGGCAAGGTTGCGCGCATGCGCGGCGCCGCTCCAGGACGGCGGCTCGACTGGGTGCATGCCGCTACCCGGGCAGATCAGCGACGAGACCGCAGACCCGGTCGACGACCTGATCGAGGGTCAGGTCGCTCGTATCGAGGACGACGACACCGGGTGCGAGTAGCAGGGGTGACGCCTCGCGGGTCGAGTCCTTGGCATCACGGGCGAGCAGGTCGGTCTCCGTCTGGTGCACGTCGACTCCGTCCTTGCCGAGTCCCGCATCCTGAGCTGCTCGCCGTGCGGCTCGGATGGCCGGGTCAGCGGTGACGAAGATCCGCACGTCGGCATCGGGCAGGACCACGGACGTGATGTCTCGGCCTTCGACGACGATGCCGTCGCCGGCCTCATGAGCGGCAGCGACCTCCGCCCGCTGGATCGCGACAAGCTTCTCTCGCACGGACGGCACCGCGCTGACGGCGCTGACGGCGCCGGTGACGTCGTCGCCACGGATCGGCCCGGCCACATCGGTCTGCCCGACGTGGATGGTCGGCCCGGTCGCGTTCGTACCGCTGATGATGCGCACGGCTTCCGCGTGGCGAGCGACGGCATCCGCGTCGTCGACATCGATGCCGGCGTCGAGCATCGCCCAGGTCATCGCTCGGTACATCGCGCCCGTGTCGAGATAGCGCAGGCCGAGTCGGGCAGCAACCGCCCGGCAGACACTGGATTTTCCGGATCCGGCGGGGCCGTCGACGGCGATGACGGGGGTGCGCATGACCCCGAGCCTAGCCATCCCCTCCACCGGCGGACACCGGCTTCAGGCGCGGACGTCGAAGCCGTGCGTGTCCAGCGCCGAGACCAGTCGCTCCCCCGCCTCGGGCCGCACGAACAGGGCGACCAGGCCACTGGGGCGTCCGAAGACGTGCTCGATGCGGATGTCCTCGAGGTTGACGTCGGCATCCCCGATGGCGGCGAACAGCCGGGCCAGTTCGCCCGGCTTGTCGGCCACGATCACGCTGATCTCCCGGTATGCCGACGGTGCCGCGCCATGCTTGCCAGGGATCCGCGCCTGACCAGCCACGCCGGCGGTGAGGACCTCGGTGACCACGGCAGGCCCATCACTCGGACTGCCCTCCGCTGCCATCTCGCGCAGAGCGGCAACCGTGCGCTGCAGTTCGTCGACCACACCATCGAGGACATCGGCTACCGGCCCGGGGTTGGCATTGAGGATGTCGGACCACATCGGCACGTTCGACGCGGCGATGCGTGTCATGTCGCGCAGCCCCTGCCCGGCGATCCGCACATGCTCAGGCTCTGCGGCGAGCAATTGGGCTGCCAGCACGCTCGACAGGATCTGCGGCGTGTGCGAGACGAGTGCTACGGCCGTGTCGTGGTCAGCCGCACCCATCTCAACCGGGTAGGCGCCGCACGCAGTGGCCAGAAGGTGCACGGCCCGCACATGGTCAATCCCGCTCGTCGGCAGCGGTGTGACGACCCACAGCCGATCGTCGAGCAGATCCGCACGCGCACCTGCTGCGCCGGACACCTCGCGTCCGGCCATCGGGTGGCCGCCGACCAGGCGTGTCGCGTCGGCACCGAGGCCGACCGCATCAGCCAGGACATGCTCTTTCACCGATGTCACATCCGTGAGCGTTGCATCCGTGAAGTCGATCGATGCACGCGCCAGCACCTCGGCTGCATGACGCGGAGGAACGGCCACGATGACGATGGACGGGCGATCGGCGGCCGCCAAGAGGCGCCCCGCACCAGCCGCTTGCGCGATCTCCAGGTTCACGTCGTCGACGTCGGAAAGGAGGACATCCACACCCGCCCGGCGAAGGGCCAGCGCCACCGAAGTGCCGATCAGCCCGGCGCCGACAACCAGCACGGTCCCCTCAAGGCCGTCGGGTGCCGGCGACGTCACTGAACCAGGTCCTGCCGCAGTACCTCAGCGCCGCGCAGGTAGACGTGCTGGATCTGAGAGCGAGCGCCTTCCATGTCAGCATGCACGAGAACCCGCACGACCCGCTCGAGGGCGCCGTCGACGCTCATCTCGGACGCACAGAGAAGCGGCACGTCGACGAGACCGAAGTCGCGTGCACCCGCAGCAGGGAACGCGCAGGTGAGGTCGGGCGTGCCCGTCAGGATGATGCTGATGATGTCGTCGGAGCTCAGCGCATTGCGCTCGATGATGGCACCGAGGAGTTCATGCACGGCATCGCGCATCTCGGCGGCGTCATTGGCGACCAGGCACGTGGCCCCACGAATCCCGCGCAGTGCCATGACCCCTCGATTCCTCGCGACAGAACGACGGGGCACAGCGTAGCGAGGCCCCGACCTCAGACCGTTACAGCCCGACGGCCGTGTACAGCTCCCGAAGTTCCTTGCCGGTGATCGCCCGGATGATTCCGGGACGCTGCTGGCCCAGGTGGATCGGCCCGATTCGAGTGCGCACCAGATCGGTGACGGGATAGCCGACCTCGGCCATCATGCGTCGGACGATGCGGTTGCGACCCTCGTGGATCACCAGTTCGACCAGCGTCCGGTCGGGGGCCTTCTGCATGATGCGGGCCGCATCGGCACGCGCCATTCCGTCCTCGAGCTCGACACCTTCGCGCAGCGCACGCAGGACCGGCGGCGGCACCTGGCCGCGAACCGTCGCGACATACGTCTTGTCGACCTCGTAGGACGGATGCCCGAGACGGTTGGCGAGCTCGCCGTCATTCGTCAGGAGGAGCAGGCCTTCGGTGTCAGCGTCGAGGCGGCCGACGTGGAAGAGCCGCTCCGTGCGCCCGGCGACCCAGTCGCCCACGCACGGCCGGCCTTCGTCATCGGACATCGTCGAGATGACGCCCTTGGGCTTGTTGAATGCGTAGACAGCAGTGTCGGGGGCTGTCGGCACCCGCTCGCCGTCCACCCGCACGACGGCGGTGCGAGGATCGACGCGCATGCCCTGCTCGGTCACGAGCTTGCCGTCGACCTCGACGCGACCTTGCTCGATGAGCGCCTCGCATGCGCGACGGCTGCCGATGCCGGCGGTCGCCAGCACCTTCTGCAATCGGATCAGGTTCTCGCCGGTGTCTTCAGCCATATGGGCTCAGTCCCCTGTTGCTACGGAGTCGAGGACGTCCTCGAGGTCGGCCAGGTCGGGCAGGTGCTCGGCCAGGGGCGGGAGGTCGGCGAGCGATGCAATGCCCATCCGCTCCAGGAAATGCGATGTGGTGACGTACAGGTGCGCGCCGGACTCGCCGTCGTGACCCGCCTCGGCGATAAGGCCGCGCGTCAGGAGAGTGCGGATGACGCCGTCGACGTTGACGCCGCGCACCGCGCTCACGCGACCGCGCGTGATCGGCTGGCGGTAAGCGATGACAGCCAGCGTCTCCAGGGATGCCTGGGTCAGTCGCGCCTGCTGACCATCGAGCACGTACCGCTCGACAAGGGGCGAGCACTCTGCACGCGTGTAGTAACGCCAGCCGCCGGCGACCTCGCGCAGATCGAAGCCGCGACCCGTGGCGGTGTAGTCGGCCGACAGCGCGCGCAGTTCGTCCTCGACTGACTCCGCCGGCTGGCGAACCGCCGAAGCCAGGTCCATCACGGTCATCGGCTCGTCCGCAAGCAGCAGCAGGGCCTCGAGAGCGGCACCCAGCGAGGGAGCACCGAGGCCACCGTCGTCGACATCGGCCTCGGTACCGTCGGCCTCTGCATGATCGGCCTCAGCCTCGTCGACCTCTTCGATGACCTCATCGACCTGGTCACTCATCTGCCATCTCCTGTTCCTCGGCCATGGCGGGCACGTCTTCGGCCACCTCGTCGAGCAGCTCGTCGTCCGCTTCAACCGGGACGTCAGCGATCTCGTTCGCCCGGTCGACATCTCGCTCGATGTCGAACTCGTCTGTCACGGCGATCTCGCCGTCGTCGGTGCCGGTCCACCGGATCGTCAGGTCGCCCAGCGGGGTGATCTGCTCGAACACGATCACCTGCTCGCGGTAGAGCTCGAGGAGAGCAAGGAAACGCCCGATGACGAGAAGTGTCGTGTCGCAGTCGGCAATGAGCGCACGGAAGGTGGTCGTGCGGTGCTTGCGCAGTCGCTCGACGACGATCGCGGCCTGCTCCCGCACGCTGACGCGCTGCATGTGGATGTGCGCGACCGACACCTCCTCGACGGGCTTGGGTGCGAGGGCACGGGCGGCCATGGCCGCGAACTGATCAAGGCCCAGGCCGATGAGCACCTCGGGCAGCAGCGCGGCGAACTGCGGCTCCAGTCCGACCGCGCGCGGGAACCGCTTGGCTGCGCCAGCCATCCGCTCGGCGAAGAGCGCCGAGACCTCCTTGTACGCGCGGTACTGCAGCAGTCGCGCGAACAGCAGATCGCGGGCCTCGAGCAGGGCGAGGTCTTCCTCATCCTCGACCTCACCCGATGGAAGAAGCCGAGCAGCCTTCAGGTCAAGGAGGGTGGCAGCGACGACGACGAAACCGCTTGCCTCATCAAGGTCCCAGAGTCCGCCCTGGCCACGGATGTAGCCGATGAACTCGTCGGTGACCAGGTGCAGGGCGAGCTCGGTCACCTCCAGCTTGTGCTTGGAGATCAGCGTGAGCAGCAGATCGAAGGGACCCTCGAACTCGCCCACGCGGACCGAGAAGCCGCTAGGCGCGTCGGCGACGGGCTGCTGGGACGGATCGAGAACAGGCGCCTCGGTGGGCGTTGTCACCGCGCCAGGACCTCCCGGGCCAACTGACGGTACGCGTCAGCGCCGGAGCTGGTGGGGGCGAAGGTGGTGATCGGCTCACCGGCGACGGCCGCGTCGGGGAACTTGACGGTTCGGTTGATGACGGTCTGGAATACCTGATCGCCGAAAGCCTGCTGAACCGTGGAGAGGACCTCACGGCTGTGGAGCGTGCGGGGGTCGTACATGGTGGCGAGGACACCGATGATCTGCAGGCCCGGATTGAGCCGGCTGGTGACCTTCTGGATGGTGTCCTGCAGCAGCGCAACACCGCGAAGGGCGAAGTACTCGGTCTCCATCGGGATGATCACGCCGCTGCTGGCGGTGAGGGCATTGAGCGTGAGCAGGCCCAGCGACGGCTGGCAGTCGATCAGCACGATGTCGTACTCGTCGAGAACCGGCGCGAGCACCCGGCCGAGCGCATGCTCACGGCCGACCTCGCTGACCAGCTGCACCTCAGCGGCAGACAGATCAATATTGCTCGGCAGCAGGTCGAGGTTCTCGACATCTGTTGACATGATGACGTCGCCGACATGGCAGTCCGCCTGCGTGAGCAGGTTGTAGACAGTGAGGTCGAGCTCATTGGGGTTGACGCCCAGGGCGACCGATAGCGCGCCCTGAGGATCGAAGTCGACGAGGAGCACGCGGCGGCCGTAGCCCGCCAGCGCGGCACCCAGGCTCACGGTGGACGTGGTCTTGCCCACGCCACCCTTCTGATTCACCATGGCGATAACCCGTGCAGGGCCATGTGAGGTCAGCGGATCCGGCTCGGGGATCGCGGGAGCCGTCGTGGACACCACCGCCGAGGTCTCGACGCCGGGGAACAGCACCCCGTCGGCCGCCGGCGCGTCGGCAATCGACTCACCGGGCTCGAAGCCCTCTGACTCCATGGTTGTCCCTCCTACGAACGTCAGTTGAGCCTACCGGCCGAGCCAGGTCCCCAGTCGAAGCACCGCCGCCGCGGCCCGATCTGCCTCCCGCCCGGACACCGCACGGTCCAGCTCGACGGTGATGGCGATGGTCTCGAGTGCGCGGTCGATCCACTGGGTCATGGTCCCGTGGCACGGTCCGGCGCAGCCGACGATCGCGGCCCGCTCCCCCATCCAGGCGGCCAACTGCCGGCCGGCCGGCCGGCTGCGCGCGTGGCTGATGTCCACGAGGTCGTAGGCCTGGTGGAAGGACAGGACGGCCGCCGGTCGGACCGACGTCAGGAAGCGCATCAGGCCGCGGGTCTCGGACTCGCTGGCCGCGCGAGAGCCGGACCAGAAGATCCCGTGGCGTGAGCGGGACCAGTCCGTCGGGAAGTTCCGGTTCAGGTCGACGTGACGGGTATTCGTCCGGGTGCCCGCATGGTCGCCGTCAGGGTTCGCGGACACGATCAGCCACAGCCCCATCCCCGCGGGCACCTCGCGCCCGGCCAGGTCGGCGATGACGCGCCGGCCGCCCGGCTCATTGCCGTGCATCTGCCCGATCGCGACGAGCTGCACAGGCGCGTCGAGGGCGCCGTAGTGCCGGGCGATGATCTCGCGGCCCTGCGGGGTGGTGGCGATCACGCGACGGTCATTCGCCGGCCGCCCCTCGGACCCCCAGGCCTGGCCGGGCGTTGCGGTCAACGGGATCAGTGCGGCAAGCAATGCAGCTGCGGTCCGCATGAACAGGCGCATCAGCGGGCCCTGGGATGGCTCGTTGCGTAGACCTCGCGCAGGGTGTCGACGGTCACCATCGTGTAGATCTGCGTGGTCGTCACGGACGCATGCCCCAGCAGTTCCTGGACCACGCGGACGTCGGCACCGCGCTCGAGCAGGTGCGTGGCGAAGCTGTGGCGCAGGGTGTGGGGGCTCACGGCCACCGTCAGCCCCGCACGTGCAGCCGCCTGCTGCAGGACCGCGTATGCGCTCTGGCGCGACAGCGGCCCACCCCGCGAGTTCAGGAACAGGCGTGGGGTCCCGCGCCCCCGGGGAGCCAGCGCCGGCCGCCCGCGTACGAGATAGGCCGACATCGCATCTGCCGCGAACTCCCCCACCGGCAGGATCCGCTGCTTGTCGCCCTTCCCCGTGACGATGACCGTGAGCTCCTCGAGATCGACGTCGTCAACGTCGAGCCCGACGGCCTCGGAGATGCGCGTCCCAGTCCCGTACAAGAACTCGACCAGCGCCCGATCGCGAAGCCCCTCGGGAGTGTCCGCATCACCCGAGTTCTCGATCAGACGGCGAATGTCCTCGTACGGCAGTGCTTTCGGCAGCCGGCGGGGAATCGCAGACGGCCGCACATGGCGCGCCGGGTCGATTGCGGTCTGGCCTTCGCGTGCAGCGAAGCGATGGAACGTCCGTACGGCCACGACGACCCGGGCGGCGCTTGCCGCTCCGAGACTTCTACCGTCCGCGTCGGGAGCACGCAACGAGACGGCGAAGTCCGCGATGTCGTTCTCGGTGATACCACCGATGTCGAGTCGGCCCCGGCTATCGCACCACGCCACGTACCGCGCCAGATCACGTCGGTAGGCGGCGACGGTGTTCGCGGCCAGCCCTCGCTCAATGGCGATGTGATCGAGGTAGCCGGCCACGGCATCCGTGACGGAGGTCAGGCGAGGACCTCGGCGAGCTCGGTCTTCGGCAGGCCGAATGCGTCGGCGACGGCTCCGTACGTGATCCGCCCCTCATGCACGTTCAGGCCGAGGGCCAGGGCGTGGTCGTCGCGCAGTGCCTGCTTCCAGCCCTTGTTGGCCAGAGCCAGGGCGTACGGAAGCGTGACGTTCGTGAGCGCGTAGGTCGAGGTGTTGGGCACCGCGCCGGGCATGTTGGCGACGCAGTAGAAGACCGAGTCGTGCACCGTGTAGATCGGCGCCGCATGAGTCGTGGGCCGGGAGTCCTCGAAGCAGCCGCCCTGGTCGATGGCGATGTCGACCAGCACCGAGCCGGGCTTCATCCGCGACACGAGCTCATTGGAGATCAGCTTCGGGGCCTTGGCACCGGGCACCAGCACAGCGCCGATCACCATGTCGGCGTCGAGCACCGCCCGCTCGATCTCATAGGCGTTGGAGGCAACGGTCTGCATGTGACCCTGGTAGATCGCGTCCATCTGCCGAAGGCGGGCGATGTTGTTGTCGAGCAGCAGAACCTCCGCCTGCATGCCGAGGGCGATGGTCGCCGCGTTCTGGCCAGCCACACCGGCACCAATGACGACCACCTTCGCGGCGTACACGCCGGACACGCCGCCCATCAGGACACCGCGGCCACCCTGCGCACGCATCAGTGCATTCGCACCCACCTGCGGGGCGAGGCGACCGGCCACCTCCGACATGGGTGCGAGCAGCGGCAGCGAGCGATCGGGCAGTTCGACAGTCTCGTAGGCAATCGCCGTCACCTTGCGCTTGGCGAGTTCCTCCGTGAGCGGCTTGTCGGCCGCCAGATGCAGGTAGGTGAACAGCACCTGGCCTTCGCGCATGCGGGGATACTCCGCTGCGATCGGCTCCTTGACCTTGAGGATCATCTGGGCGGATCCCCAGACATCGTCGGCGCTCGGCAGGATCGTGGCGCCCGCCTTCTCGTAGTCCTCGTTGGGGATGGACGAGCCCAGACCCGCATCACGCTCGATGACCACGTCATGCCCGTTGCGCACAAGCTCCATCACGCCCGCGGGCGTGATGGCCACCCGGTACTCATGGTTCTTGATCTCCTTGGGGATGCCGACCTTCACGTTCGCCTCGCACGCTATGTCCACCCCGACGGGGCGTGATCTGTCCACAGCCTAGGAGACACCTCTGGGAGCCGAGCCTGTTCTCGTATTCCGATGCGGAGCGTGCCCGACGGGTCAGGCTCCGCCCGGGCGAGGCAGCCGAACCCGATCAGCCGCCAGCAGTCGGTCGCGCGCCTCCCAGGGCGCATCGCTGGGTCGTATTGACGCCCAGCCGGACGCCCGGGCCGTCCAGGCCGCGAGGATGCCTGCCACCGCCGTCGGGCTGCCGATCCGGCCGGCGAGCACGAGGTCGCGCGCCTCGTCGAGATCGACCCAGACGCGCGGAAGGTGGGCCTCCTCCGCCTCCCCCGTGCTGGGGCGCCCATCGGCGAGGGGTGTCAGACCACGCGCGAGGTAGACCCGGATCGCCTCCGAGCTGCCGCCCGGCGACGTGTAGAGATCGACGAGGACATGCCAGTCGGTTGCCGAGTAGCCGGATTCCTCGGCGAGCTCGCGAGCGGCCGTCTCCCTCGGGGGCTCGCCAGCCGCGTCGAGCAGGCCGGCAGGCGCCTCGAACAGGTAGCCGCCGACCGGATGCCGGTACTGGCGGATCAGCAGGACCCGGTCGGCATCGTCAAGGGCGATGACAGCGACGGCACCGGGATGGTGGATGACATCGCGGTGTGCAGTGGCCGAACCGAAGTCGACCTCTTCGGTGATGATCGACCAGACATGGCCCTCGAACCGAACGGCCCGGTCTCTCACCGGAAGGGCGCCTGCGGCATCCGCCACCGCCCCGGTCCACTCCTCCGGATCGGTCATCCCTGCGCGAGCGCCTCGCGCTGCTGCTGTGAACGCACGAGCGACGCCTCAACGAGTCCGGAGAACAGCGGATGCGCCCGCGTCGGGCGCGACCGGAACTCCGGATGCGCCTGCGTGCCTACGTAGTACGGGTGCACGTCGGCGGGCAGTTCGACGAACTCGACCAGGCGACCGTCCGGCGACGTGCCCGAGAATCGCAGACCGGCTTCCTCCAACTGGGGGCGGTACTGGTTGGCGACTTCGTAGCGGTGTCGATGACGCTCGTCGACATAGGGCACGCCGTAGGCCTTCGCGACCTGCGAGCCTTCAGCAAGCTTCGCCGGGTAGAGCCCGAGGCGCATCGTGCCGCCCATGTCACGCTCGCCAGAGACAACATCTCGCTGATCGGCCATCGTGGCGACAACCGGATGCGGGGTGGACTCGTCGAACTCCAGCGAGTTGGCTCCCTCGAGGCCGCACATCGTCCGCGCGTACTCGATGACCATGCACTGCAGGCCCAGGCAGAGTCCGAGCGCCGGGAGTCCGGTCTCGCGTGCGTACTGCAGCGCACCGAGCTTGCCCTCGATGCCGCGCACCCCGAAGCCACCCGGTACGCAGATGCCGTCGAGATCGCTGAGGTTACGGGCCGCACCTTCGGGAGTGGCGCACTCATCGCTGGACACCCATCGGATGTTGACGCGGCAGTCGTTGTGGAATCCGCCCGCGCGGATCGCCTCCGTGACGGAAAGGTACGCATCGGGCAGGTCGATGTACTTGCCCACCAGCCCGATGGTCACCTCGTGCGCGGGATGGTGCACGCGGCGCAGCAGGTCGTCCCATGACGTCCAGTCGACATCACGGAACGGCAGCCCGAGGCGGCGCACGACGTACGCGTCGAGACCTTCCTTGTGCAGGACCTTGGGAATGTCGTAGATGCTCGGCGCATCAACGGCGGCCACGACGGCCTCCGCGTCGACATCGCACATGAGCGAGATCTTGCGCTTGATGCTCGAGGGGACCTCACGGTCGGCGCGGAGCACGATCGCGTCGGGCTGGATGCCGATACTGCGCAGGGAAGCAACGGAGTGCTGCGTGGGCTTGGTCTTCAGCTCACCGGAGGGGCCGATGTAGGGAAGCAGCGACACATGCAGGAAGAAGACATTGTCGCGGCCCACCTCGTGACGGACCTGACGCAAGGCCTCAAGGAAGGGCAGCGACTCGATGTCACCGACCGTGCCGCCGACCTCGGTGATGACGACGTCGACATCGGGGCCGGCCATCCGTCGGATGCGCGACTTGATCTCGTTGGTGATGTGCGGGATGACCTGGACCGTGTCGCCGAGGTACTCGCCACGGCGTTCCTTTGCGATCACGGTCGAGTAGACCTGGCCGGTCGTCACGTTGGCGGACCCGTGCAGGTCGGTATCGAGGAAGCGCTCGTAGTGGCCGACGTCGAGGTCGGTCTCCGCGCCGTCATCGGTGACGAAGACCTCACCGTGCTGGAACGGGTTCATCGTTCCTGGATCGACGTTGAGGTACGGGTCGAGTTTCTGCATGGTCACCTGCAGTCCGCGAGCGGTCAGCAACTGCCCG
>CAJAKT010000105.1 GCA_903940375.1 uncultured bacterium
CCGCGACCTCCTGAGCAAGCGCCGGGTACGAGCGACCGGCAAGCAGCACGAGGCGCTTCTGATTGGGAACCAACATCTGTGACACCGGGGGCTCCTACGCTGGTTGGGACGGACTGTCGCTGGCTGAATCCTGCACGGCTCGCTCCGCGGCCTCGGCGGCGGGTGAACCCGGCCGACGACGCTGGACCCAGCCGTCGATGTTGCGCTGACGCGCGCGGCCGACGGCCATCGCGCCAGGTGGGACATCGTCGGTGATGACCGAGCCGGCGGCGGTGTACGCACCGTCGCCGACAGTCACCGGCGCGACGAGCATCGTGTCGCTGCCGATCCGCACGTGGTCCCCCACCACTGTGCGGTGCTTCGCGACACCGTCGTAGTTCACGACGATCGTTGCCGCACCGATGTTCGTGCCAGTGCCGACCTCCGCATCGCCGACATACGACAGGTGCGGCACCTTCGCGAAGTCGCCGATCGTGGAGTTCTTTATCTCGACGTAGGCGCCGGCCCGCGTTCCCTGCCCGAGCACCGTGCCGGGTCGCAGGAAGGTGAACGGGCCCACGCGAGCGCCGTCGCCGATAACCGCGAGCTCGGCCCACGTGTGGATGACCTCAGCGCCCGCACCGACCTCGCAGGAGACCAGAGTCGTGCCGGGCCCGACGATCGCGCCAGAGGCGACCGAGGTCGGCCCCCGCAGGGTCACCTGGGGCCGAATGATGACGTCGGGCTCGAGTTCAACATCGACATCGAGCCAGGTGGACGCGGGATCGAGGATCGAGACGCCTGCGCGCATCCAGCTGGCGTTGATCCGGTCGCGGAGGATGGCTGCCGCCTGGGCGAGCTGCACGCGGTCGTTGACGCCGAGGATCTCGTCGGAGTCGTCGCAGACACTCGCCGCCACGTGGTCGCCGCTCGACCGCATCAGGCCGATCACGTCGGTGAGGTACTCCTCGCCCTGCGCGTTGTCGGTGTCGAGGCGGGTCAGGGAGTCAGCGAGGCGAGCTCCGTCGAACGCATACATGCCCGAATTGATCTCGTTGATGGTGCGCTGCTCGTCCGAGACGTCCTTGTCCTCGACGATCGCGGTGACGAAGCCGTCGCTGCCGCGCACAATGCGTCCGTAGCCGGACGGATCAGTCAGGCGGGCCGTCAGGACCGTGGCCTTCGCGCTCGTGGAATCGTGCTCGAGCAGCAGGCCGACGAGCGTGCGGCCGGTGAGCAGCGGGGTGTCGCCCGTGAGCACCACCACCGGTCCGTCAACGACCGGGATGCCCCGCTCGGCGAGATCGGCCAGCGCGATACCGACGGCGTGCCCCGTGCCGTTCTGCTCGGCCTGGACGACCGTGATGGCCCAGGGCGCGACTTCCTCGATGTGCGCGCAGACGGCGTCGCGCCCGTGTCCGACGACAACGACCAGGTGATGGGGCTCCAGGGTCGAGGCGGCCTCGATGACATGGCCGAGGAGGGTCCGACCAGCCACGGGGTGCAGCACCTTGGGGGTAGCGGACTTCATCCGCTTGCCCTCGCCAGCCGCGAGGATCACGACAACGGACGGACGTGTGGTCACATCGGATCCTCAGTCGAATCGGGCAGGAAGTCGTCCTGCTGCGGCCGGGGAAGGCATGTTCACCCTATCGACCACGACCGAGGGGAGTCCACGGAGTGCTGCTCCGCTCATCCGGCGTACGCACCGGGGGCCGAGCGGGCCCCCCGGGCCGCCCCCGCCCGGTCCCGCGGCACGGTGTTCGCCGTCGACCCGGCTGGGGTGCCAGCCGGCGCATCGACCCATCCGAAGGCAGGAATCGCGGCGGTCCGGGTAGCCAGGGCGGCAGCCGACGACGGCGTCAGGGCGTAGTTACCTGAATCCGGATCGACGAGTTCGGGCCGCATGGTGTTGACCTCGTTGTCAGCCCGGTACTGGCTCTCATTGCAGGTGGGGTCCGCGGCGCGGCAGCCGGCGTCCTCCCCGCCCAGCCCGCTCGCGTGATCGGCAGGGCCGTCCCAGATCACGTTGCCCACGATGCGCAGGTCATCGTCGAAGCGGGTCGGCACCGCGACGTTCGAGCCGTCCTGCGACGAGCCGGTGTACGGAGCCGCGACGGCAATCTGCATCCAGGCGCTCTCGACGCCCGGCGGGTTGAGGATGAGGTTGTCGTACACGAACACGTGACGGTTCGGGATGCGCACGTAGTTCTCGCCGTCGTCGACACGCGTCGTGCCCCAACCGCCGCGAGCTAGATAGGTGGCGCAACGGTCGCGGCCCTCGTCTCCCGGTACGCCATCGCACGACCGGTGACCCGCGACGAACTCGAGCAGGTGGTCGCGCGTCCCGATCCGGTACATCGTGTTGTAGGCGATCAGCACGTTGTAGCCGCCGTTGACCCCGAATCCCGCCCCCTCGACGTCGTGCACGACATTGTTCGTGATGGTGATGCCATACGCCTCGTACTGCAGCCATGGTCGTGACATGAACTGGAATCCCGTGCCCTGACCTGCCGTGAAGCCACCCGTGCCGCAGTCATGAAACTCGTTGCCGGACACGCGCAGGTACGCGGAGCCACCCTTCGCGTATGCGCACCAGTCACCTGCGTCATGGATCCGGTTCGCGAGCATCGCCCCGTGCTGCACCGCGACGAAGTCGACCGCGTTGTCCGATGCTCCCGAGATGTCATTGGACTCGAGGAACACGTACTGCGACTGATTGATCTTGACCAGGTCACCGATATCGCCGCTCTCGCGCGGAGCACCTCGCACGGTGTTGCCGCGCAGCAGGAAGTGGTCGCACCTCTCGCAGTGCACGGCGTCACCGAGGCGCGAGGAGAACGTGAGCCCGACGAGGTAGAGGTAGCGCGTGTCGTAGATGTTCACGGCCGGCAGCGTGACCGTGCCCACTCCGTCAGCCGACTGGATCAGGATCGGGAACCGCGCGGTGCCGTAACGAGACTCGAAGTAGTTAGGCACCGCCGTCGGCGCGAGCGAGCCGCGCGTGATCATGATCCGGTAGCCCGTGCGGGTCAGGGTCCTGCCCTGCGGAATGCGCTGCCACGCAGCATCGAGCGTCCGCAACGCCTGGCGGCGTGATGCGCCGCTGCGGCCGTCGCTGCCCGACCGTGGATCGACCCAGATCGTCTTCAGCACCGGACGCCCGATCACATACGGGGAGTCGACCGGTGGCAGGGCACGTGGGGCCGCGGCAGCCGGGGGTGCAGAGGCAAACGAGGCAAGAAGAACGGCCAGCACGACCAGAATCAGCGCGTGAAGCTCCCGGGGATGGAATCGAACCATCGTTGACGGATTCAAAGTCCGCTGTCCTGCCGCTAGACGACCCGGGAATGCGTGAGGGAATAGCGGCTGAATACTCCCACCTGACCGTCGACCGCCCAACTATTGCCCCACGGGCGGCCCCTAGAGCGGATGACGGCTACCGAGGTTCCGCGCAATCCTCACCGGATGCGGACGAACAGTTCCGCGCCCTGTGAAGTGTGCTCAAGAGCCCAGTCACCGGGGGCCACCCGATCCAGCCACTGCGTACCCAGGCCCGAGCTCACGTTGCGCGGGACGGCCGCGCCGTCATCACAGACTCGGAGAGCAAGGCCATCGGACTCGCATCGACCGGCGATGGTGACGTGCCCGGCATCGCCGTGCCGAGCAGAGTTTGCCAGCCCTTCCTCGATGACCCTGGCAGCCAGCGACCACTGGTCATCTCGACAGGCGGACTCGTCGGGCAGATCGATATCAATCTCGAGGATGCCCCTCCACGCTTCGACGACAGTGTCGATTCGCTCCCTGCCTCGCACCTGGCCGCCCCATGGAGGCGCGTACGCATCGAGAGCCTCAAGCTGATCCAGTCGTGCGCGAGTCTGGTGGCGGACTACCTCCATCGTGGCTATGTCGTTGGTAGCTGCGGCTTCCGCTGCCTGCATGGCGATCGCGGAGAGCTCGGACTGGACCGAATGGTGCACGAAGGCGCTCAGCCGCTGGGCATCACGATGGGAGCGACCACCCTGCTGTCGCAGAAGTGCGACCTCGTCGTCGATCCGGGCCTGCAGGGCCATGAGCACCTGCTCTCGTTCGCGAACGGCCTCGAAGGCCATCGCAATGAACACGGTCGTGATCGGGGTCTGCAGCGCGACGATGATCTGGCCCGCAGGGTCCTCCGGGAGCCCGAGCAGCACCTGGCCGATCCAGTAGTCCATCAACAGGAGGACAGGCGGCAGGAGCACAAGGGTCACGACGGCAATGACCGGCGCGCGTCGCGGCATGGCCCTGGCCAACGATGTGGAAGCCCAGAGAATCAGCCCGGTGACGATGAGGTAGCGGACGGTGTAGGCGCCACCGTCGACAAGACCGGAGCGAACAACAGATCCGATGCCAACGACGACGAGGAAGAAACCGAGGGTCTCCCAAATCGGCAGACGCCATCGCTCAATGGTGTCGACGAACAGGGACCCAAGCCGGATGGGTTCGTCCGCTGGCAGGGTCTCCTGCCACATGGCACGTGCCGCTGGCCGCAGATTCACGTCGATGGCATCCGTGAGCAGCGCGGCGGCCTCCTGCATGTCCCGCCGAGTGGCGCCGTCAGCGAGCCGACTGTTCGCCGCCTGCAGCGCGGTGTCGAGATCCCGCTTCATCGCCGTCCAGGCCTCAAGCACTGAGGGCTCGATGTCCTCACCTTCATGGGCGGCCGTTCCTATCAGGATCGCGCGGTCGCGCAGCAGCCGATACTGCGCGCGGAAGTCGGCTCTCCAGGCCAACGTCGCGCCGATCAACGCAACCCCGATTACACTGATCACTGCGGAATTCAGGGTGCGGCTGACCACGTCCGAGGTGGAGATCCCACTGACCCCGAGTAACCCGGCTCCCACTTCTAGGACGAAGCCGCGAATCGCCCCGGCCATCGCTAGGGCCAGGAACACCGTCACGCTGCCCGGGCTGGGACTGGCATGCCGGACCCCGACGATGATGAGGGCGAAGGCCGCTTGCGATGCCGCTACGGCCGTCGCCCATTGCCACGAGACCGAGCCAAAGCCCGCCGGCCCCGGGACCAGGACGAGGGAACTGAACGCGCCGATCACCGTGGCCCACATCAGCGCCCTGCTCGATAGCGCCAGCGGAGACAGCCACGTGGCTGCCCATGACCGCGTTCTCACGACTCGCTCGTCTGTCCGCGCAGTTGGTGGAGGGCCTGGACCAACTGCACTCGCTGATTTCGCACGTCATGCTTCGGGATACCAAGCCGCTCACAGATGCGGGCGATCGTCTGCTCGACGGCGCTATCGCCCACACCTCGACGTTCCGCAATCTCGGCCGTCGTCGCTCCTTCTCCCACGAGCAGAAGGACCTCCATCTGCGTGTCCGTCAGTTTCACGGTTGGGCCTGCGGCCCCTGGGAAGGGCGCACGCCGCGCGAGCGGAGCATGCTCGACCACTGAGATCGTCGCTATCAGGTTGTCGATGTGCGAGAAGTCCGCCTTGCAGAGGTACAGGGAACCGATGGGCAAGGGCGGTATTCCCGGGCCTGCGAGACGCGGGTCCCGGAAGCTCGTGAGGAAGCAGATCCCGAGCGCGGGTAACGCCTTCCGGAGAGCGTGTGCCAGATCGATGCCGGTCGGGCCTGGCCCGAGGTCAAGGTCGACCAGAGCGACACTGGGCCGGCACTCAACGGCCAGGGCTAATGCCTCTCGGGCGGTCGAGGCGCTACGAACATCCATCCCGCGTCCGGCCAGAGCGGCGGTGAGAGTCCCGAGCGCGAATGGATGATCGTCCACCACTAGGACACGCGTGCTCGCCACGCACCGAGCATGCCTGACGTTCGGTGCGAATACGGATACGACCTGAGGATATCCCCACTTTTTCGCCTCAGAATATCCGTGGGCCTGAGGAGATCCCTACCCTCGACTCGCCAGGAATGGGGACATGCCTCAACACTGCCTCGCGAGCCCTCGTCGAATGCGCGGGCGCGATAGCGATGGGGGTCGTTCATGCGCATTGCCCGACGCCGTTGGATCGTGCTTCTCGGCACGGCCATTCTCGGCTCCAGCCTCCCCGCGATCACTGCCCCGACAGCATTCGCCACTCCTGTGTGCACGGGCTCGGTTGCCGCACGCCTCACCTACACCTGCGCACCCTCAGGATCCGGCTCTGTCCAGGTGACCGTTCCGGCGGGCGTTGCTTCGATCAACGTGACCGCCGACGGCGGCGGCGGCGGCAAGAACGACTCGCTCGGCAATGGCGGCAGCGGGGCACGCGTCAACGCGACCATCTCGGTGACACCGGGTGATCGCCTCACGATCTACGTCGGTGCCGGCGGCGGCGCAGGCCTCGGCAGCTCAGGCAACGTCGGCGGATCAGGCTATGGCGCCGGCGGTTCCGGCGGGGCGTTCTACGGCGAGGGATTCGGCGGCGGTTACGGCGGTGGCGGAGGCGGTTCGAGCGCGGTCGTCATCGGGTCGACAGTGGCACTGGTCGCCGGTGGCGGAGGCGGCGGCGGCAACTACTACGGCGGCTCTGCTGCGGGAACGATCGGCGGCAGCGGCGGTAACGGCGGCGGTAGCTGCGCCGTCGGCGGCGGCGGCGGAAACGCAACTGGCAGCGGCTCAGCTGGCACGACCAGCGGCACGGGCAATCCCACCGCGAGCTCATCGGGGTACACCGGACACGGTGGCGGCGGCATCTACGGGGCCGGCGGTGCCTCGAGCGGCGGTGGCGGCGGAGGCGGCGGCTATGGCGGCGGCGGCCCCGGCAACTGGAATGGCCCCGGCTACGGGTGCACCCTTGCCGGCGGCGGCGGTGCCGGCGGCAGTTACGCGCCGAGCGGGGCCGTATACGGCTCCGCGTCGAATGCGGGCGGCGTCGCAACGAGTGGCGCGGGCGGCGACGGGCAGGTGGTGATCCAGTTCATCGCGGTGCCCGCGACCGTTCCCGGCGCGCCTACCGCCCTGGTCTTCAGCGGTGTGAGCACCAATGAGATGACCCTCTACTGGACTCCTCCGGCAAGTCACGGTGGATCGGCGCTGCTGGGATACGACGTATCAGTGAATAGCGGAACAGCGGTGCGGGTCGCTGGTACGTCGCAGAGTCTCACCGGCCTGACCTCCGGCACCACGTACAGCGTGAGCATCACCGC
>CAJAKT010000106.1 GCA_903940375.1 uncultured bacterium
AAGTTCGGCGAACGGCGAACCGACGACATCGGTGGCCAGGCCCAGCCGGCGAAGCGCACTGACGGCATTGGGGCTTGCATAGGACACCGACCCGGTCGAGTCCAGCCGCACAATGCCGTCACCCACACGCGGGGTCTCCGTCGAATCGATGCCGGTCTCGGCCACCGGGAACTGCCCCTCGACCAGCATGGCGAACAGATCATCGGCGGATGTCAGGTAGATCTCCTCGAGCTGCCCGGCCACACGCGGCGTACCGGAGGCCCGTCGGGCGACGACTCCGAGGACCCGGACTGCCGTCCGCACCGGATAAGCCTCCGTCTCGTCCGGTACCCACGGGTGATCGTTCTCCCGACGGGCAACCGGCCGGCCGAAGGCCGCCGCCTGATCCAGTTCGGGGTACCGACCACGCGGCACGAAAGCACCGACAACATCATCAGGCACCGCCGTCGGCGCCGTCGTCGGACGCACCTGGGCGACCGCCACCAGCCCACCCTCGTTCCAGGTGGGCACCCACAGCACCAGATCACTGAGTGACAGGTCAGCCAGCAGGGACCATTCCTCGACGATCCGGGACAGATGCACGACATCGGCGTCGGTCAGGTCGGTGCGGTCCTCGACCAGCCTCGAGAGGGTTGCCACGAGCCCCGAGAATACGCGCCGCACCGACCTCACCCATGGCAGCGCGCGCCGGACCCGACTACCAGAAGTGCAGGCGCGAAATCGGGGTCGACGTAACAGGGTCCATCGTCAGGCTGTCACCGTTCCAGGTGACCACGGAGCCGTCGTCACTCACGCGGACCTCGCCAACGGCACCATGACGAACCAGGTCGTGCGCCCGCACCGTTCTGCAGTCACGGACCGCCACAACCCGGCGTGCCACGGGCGGAGCCGACTCGGCGACGGCTGCAGCGTTGGAGAACAGCACCGCGAGATCCGAGGGCACGACGCCCAATGCCCCGTACTGAGGCCCGAGCACGAGCGGCTCGGCCGAGTCGATGCTGGCATTCGGATCGCCGGTGACGCCCCAGGCCGGGAAGCCCCCCTTGATCACGAGCTGCGGCTTGGCCGCGAAGTACTCCGGCCGCCACAGCACGATGTCGGCCAGGTGCCCGACAGCGAGGCGTCCCACCTCGTGGGCCAGGCCATGCACGAGAGCCGGGTTGATCGTGATCTTCGCGAGGTAGCGGAGGATCCGCTCATTGTCATCAGAGTCGTTCTCGGTGACCGGATCGATACCCGCCAGCACGCCGGCAAGCGCGAATGTCCGCCACCACGTCTCCCCCGCGCGACCCATCCCCTGCGCATCCGACGACGTCACACCGATGACACCGAGGTCATGCAGTCGCCCCTCCGCCGCCATCGTGACCCCGCGGACCCGTGAACGCGCGATGCGCACATCACTGTCGTTGCCCGGGTTCATCCCGTGACAGAGCAGGATCATGTCGAGGTGCTCGGCCACGGCGTTGACGCCGTAGGGCAGTGTGGGATTCGTGGACGACGCGAGGATGTTGTCGACACCCGCCAGCTGCAGGACGTTCGGTGCATGGCCGCCACCGCAGCCTTCGACGTGATACGCGTGCAGCACTCGTCCATCGAGAACGGCGAGGGTGTCCTCCACGCTCATCGTCTCGTTGAGCCCATCGGTGTGCAGCGCCACCTGGAAGTCGAACTCGTCGGCCACCCGAAGTGCCGTATCGATCGTTCGCAGGGTCGCGCCCGTGTCCTCGTGGACCTTGAGTCCGCAGACGTGTGCGCCGACCGCCTCGCGAATGGCCTCGCCGCGCGACGCGGATCCGCGTCCGAGCAGCCCGACATTCACCGGGAACGAATCCATCGCGCGAAGGCCGCGCTCGAGGACCCATGCCGAACCGAGGCCCACGCCCCACATGGGTCCGGCCTCCTGACCGATGACGGTCGTGACGCCGGACGAGATCTCCGCCTCGAATACGCGCGGGCTCAGCGTGTGCACATGCGTATCGATGCCCCCCGGCGTGGCAATCAGTCCGTCACCGTCGATGACGGCGGTACCCGTGCCGACGACGATGTCGATGTCATCCGACGTATCCGGATTACCGGCCTTGCCGATGCCGCAGATGCGACCCTCGCGGATGCCGATGCTCGCAACACGCACGCCGTCGACCGGATCGAGAACCACGACATTCGTGATGAGCACATCGCAGGACTCTCGCGCGGACAGCGCCTGCAGGCCCATGCCGTCGCGTCCGGTCTTCGCGAACCCGACGCGGAACTCCTCACCCTGATCGGGCACGCGTGCATCAATGCGCAGGCGCAATCGCGTGTCGCCCAGGATGACCGTGTCGCCCTCAAGCGGGCCGTACTCGCGGCTCATGAGGCATCTCCCGGGGATGGGCGGGCGGCCATCAGTGCCGCGATCGCGCCGACGGCTGACTCAGCGTCGCCGACCGGTTTGCCATCGACAATGTCGAGGTAGCCGCAATCGCGCAGGGTCGTGAGCGCTCGAACACGCACCGCCGGATCGTCGAGACGACCGTCGATCACACCGGAGTTGCCGACGACGACGCGCTCGCCCGTGATTCCCGTGGCCGGCAGCCGAACCGTCTGGCCGGCATTGATCCAGACCGTCTCCCCCGTCGGTATCGCCAGCCGCATGCCGAAGGCCGCGCCACGATCAAGGCGGAGACGCGGGTTCACCTCGGCGAGGTGGATGTGGGACGTCAGGCCAATGGCCGTGCTGGCCTCGTTCGTGATGTCGATCATGGCCTCCGCCGATGGCGCCCACGCCTCCTCGACGTCCTCACTGACAGCGGCGCCGAAGGGGTCCTTCACCACCACCAGTCGGGTGCCATCGTCGAAGCGCGCCTCTACTCTGACCTCGCCCAGCGCCGCCGCGACGCCCGGGAGCACATCGGTGGGAGCCAGCAGCCGGGCAGCCCGGTCACGTGCCTCGACCAGGCTAAGCCCGTCACGCGCCCATTCGCAGACGGCGTCCGCGATGAGCGCCCGCGCCTCGGGGACATTCAGCTGCAGGCCACGGTCACGTCGACGCTGCGCCAGCGAGGCCTCGAGATGCAGCAGGAGGCGGTCGCTCTCACCGGGGGTCAGGGGCATGTCACCCTCCGTGAACGCGGTGCCCGTCGCACCAGGTGCCGAGTACCTCGATGGCCTCGATCTCCAACGGTTGCACCCTACGCGGATCGGCCGCTAGGAGGACGATGTCCGATCGCGCCCCCGGCCGCAGCTCGCCGCCCCTCTCGTCGCCCGCCTGGAAGCTCACGCCCGATGTGTAGGCAGCGAGGGCCTGTTCGACCGTGAGCCGCTCCTCGGGAACCCACGGATCGCGGAAGTCACCCTCGGTCATCTGCCGGGTGACCGCCACCTGGATGCCCGCAAGCGGTGCATACGTCGTGACGGGCCAGTCGCTCCCGAAGGAGATCGGCGCACCTGTTCCCAGGATCGTCCGCATCATGTACTGGCGGTCGGTGCGCTCAGGGCCGAGCCGAGGAGCCGTCAGCTCCGTCTGCCAGGCATCGAACTTGGCCCAGTAGGGCTCGAAGTTTGCGATCACCCCGAGTTCCACGAACCGGCTGATGTCGGCGTCGTCCACCAGCTGGGTGTGCGCGACAGTCGCTCGCCGGTCACGTGCCCCGTTGACCGTGTTCGCATACTCGATGGCATCGAGCGCCATCCGCGCAGCTGCATCACCGATGGCGTGGATGTGGGGGCTAAAACCCAGCGCATCTACTGCCGCCACGGCGAGCTTCAACTCCTCGGGATCCCAGTTCGGCATTCCCACGGAGTGCGGGCAGTCGCAGTACGGCTCGAGCATCGCGCCCGTGCCCGACTCGATGACACCGTCTGCGAAGAACTTGATCGTGGTGGCCGTCAACCGGCCCGGCGCAGCATCGGCAACGCGATCACGGGATGCCACGAAGTGGTCGAGCTGGTCGCGCCAGGAATTCGGGTCGCACCACAGCCCGAGATCCGCACGAAACGCGAGAATGCCCGCATCAGCAGCGGCCAGCCATGAGTCGACGTCATGTGGCTCGACCCAGGCATCCTGCACCCAGACCAGGCCAGCAGCCACGAACCCTGCGGAGGTGATCGTGAGCGCGGACAGCGCCTGGTCACGGGTCATCTTGGGCATCAGGTCGTAGACGGGTCGCCAGGCGCCCCACTCGCGCAGGGTTCCGACGGGCGCTCCGGCCTCATCACGGACGATCTCGCCGTCGTGCGGCTGCGGAGTCTCCGTCGTGTAGCCCGCCCGGCGAAGTGCCTCGGAGTTGACCCAGACCGTGTGGTAATCGGTGGCTCGAAGCACGACGGGCCGGTCCCGTACCTCCGCGTCCAGCCAGGAGGCGAGGAAGACACCGCCCGGTGCGAGCGTGTGATCGAAACCCTCGCCCCGAACCCATTCAACCTCGGGGTGCGCCGCGGCCCATGCGCCTACTGCGGCAGCAATCTCCTGCGCCGTGGCATGGTCGCGTACCGGGGCGATAGCGCCTTCGAAGCCACCCTGGATGGAGTGGACATGGCCATCGCGGAAGGCCGGGCAGACGAAACCTCCGCCTGCATCGACAATGTGATCGGCAGGAACTGTCGCCGCCGCATCACCGAGGGCGAGGATGCCGTTGTCGTCGAAGGCGACTGAGTCGAACTCGACATACCCGCCCTCTGCTGACCGGGTTCCGGTCCAGACGACGGCATTCTCGATACGGGTGACGGGCACGTGAGCTCCTTGGGATGTTGTGACGAAGGGCGGGGGGCATCGCTGCCCCCCGCCCTTCGATCGCCTACTTCTTGAAGTTGGTCCAGACCTGGTCGTACAGGTCGACGGCCTCGACCGAGCAGCCCTCGGTCGGAGTGGCCAGCGCCTTCTTGTCATCGGGAATGATGACGGCCGGGTTGGAAC
>CAJAKT010000107.1 GCA_903940375.1 uncultured bacterium
ATCAGTGATGTCGACATTTCCGATGCCCTCGACCGTTGGGATGCCGCATGCTCGGCCGTGACTGCCAGCAGGGGGCCGACATGACCATCAGCAACGGCTCGCCACGTACGGCCACGGCCCGCCGTTCACGGATCGCGGCTCTCATCTGCGCACATGCCGTTGGTTCACAGGAGGAACTCGGTCAACTGCTCGCGGCCGAGGGCATCCACGTCACCCAGGCGACGCTGTCACGCGACCTCGTCGCCATCGGCGCGCTCAAGGACACAGACGGCGACGGCCACCCGCACTACACGCTCGATGCCGCTGCTGCTGCGGACACGACCATCCCGATGGCGGGAGCAGACGCCAGTCTCGCGCGCGTATGCAACGAGCTGCTCGTCCGCGCCGAGGCCGCCGGCAATGTCGCCGTGCTGCACACCCCGCCTGGTGCGGCCCAGTTCTTCGCTGGCCACCTTGACCGGAGTGCCGCCTTCGAGACGGTCGGTTCGGTTGCGGGCGACGACACGGTGATCATCGTCATGCGCACGCCGGAAGCCGCAGCCGACCTCTGCAATACCCTGCTGAAGATGGCGGACCAAAGGAGATCACAGTGACCAACGAGCAGCCGACCCGACTCTGGGGCGGTCGTTTCGCCGATGGCCCCTCCGATGCGATGGCGGCGCTGAGCCTCTCGACGCACTTCGACTGGCGGCTGGCTCCATACGACGTGCAGCAGACCCGTGCGCATGCGAAGGTGCTGCATGGTGCCGGCCTCCTGACGGATGCCGAACTGGCGGACGTCGTGGCCGCGCTCGATGCGCTGGCCGCTGAGATCCTCGATGGCTCGTTCCTTCCGCTGCCCGCTGACGAGGATGTGCACACCGCAGTCGAGCGTGGGCTGATTGAGCGGCTGGGGGAGTTGGGCGGCAAGCTGCGCGCGGGCCGAAGCCGGAACGACCAGGTCTCCACCGACTTCCGGCTCTACCTGCGTGACCATGTCCGACGGATCGTCGACGCCGTCACCGATCTGCAGGGCGCCCTGCTCGATCAGGCGACCGCGCATGTCAACACCTACTCGCCCGGTTTCACTCACCTCCAGCATGCCCAGCCGGTGTCCTTCGGCCACGAGCTGGCCAAGCACGTCCATGCCCTGGGCCGAGACGTCGAGCGCCTTGCCGACTGGGACAAGCGGGCTGCGCGCTCGCCGCTCGGGTCCGGTGCTCTGGCCGGCTCGAGCCTCGGGCTCGACCCGCAGGCTGTGGCCCTCGATCTTGGCTTTGACGAGGCGCTGGGCAACTCCATCGACGCGACGAGCGACCGTGACTGGGTGGCGGAGTTCCTCTTCGCCGCAGCGATGATCGGCGTGCATCTGTCCCGCATGGGCGAGGAGGTCATCCTCATGTCCTCGCGCGAGTTCGGCTGGGCCACTCTCGACGATCGCTGGTCGACCGGCTCATCGATCATGCCGCAGAAGAAGAATCCCGATGTCGCGGAACTCGCTCGCGGCAAGTCTGGTCGGCTCATCGGCAACCTCACGGGTCTGCTGGCGACATTGAAGGGACTGCCCTTCGGCTACAACCGTGATCTGCAGGAGGACAAGGAGCCGGTGTTCGACACTGTCGAGCAGCTGCTTCTGGTCCTGCCCGCGATGACCGGCATGATCGCGACCCTTCGCTTCGATACCGCGCGGATGGCGGCTTCAGCACCCGAGGGATTCGCGCTCGCGACGGACATTGCCGAGTGGCTGGTGCGCAATGGCGTGCCGTTCCGCGAGGCGCACGAGATCGCCGGTGCGAGCGTGCGTGCGGCTGAGGCGCGCGACGTCGAACTGTGGGATCTCTCGGATGCTGAGTTGCAGGAGATCTCCGTGCGGCTGACACCAGACGTTCGCGAGGTTCTCAGCGTGCAGGGCTCACTCGAATCACGTTCGGCATTCGGTGGGACAGCGCCTGTTCGGGTGGCGGAGCAACTGGCTGCCCTGCGGACGATGGTGGCGGGCCAGCGAGCGACGTTCAGTTAGCGGTCGGGCAGTGCTGCCGGTCGCTCGCGCTTGGGCAGTCGCTCAACCACCAGGAAGTACGACGCATCGATGGCATCCTCGAGTTCGTCGACGGGGATAGTGCCGTTGAGGGCCAGGCTGTTCCAGCCGCCGCGTGCGAGGTAGGCCATCGGCCTGGCGTCGTCGGGATAGCGGTGCAGCCACTCGTTCGCCTCGTCGCGATTCGTTCCGCACTTCACTCCGAGGGAGAAGCCCTCGCTCATGAACGCGAAGATGCGGCTGCCCACCTTGGCGACGACGACGTCGTCCCACGGCTCGTCGCGCCAGGCACCGGGCAGCCCCAGGCAGTATGCGAGGGCGTCGTCCTGATCCATGTTCCACCCCTCTGGGCCAGCGTTGCAGGTGACCGTAGTCGTCGGTATGTACGCAAGGATGTGGCTCGTGGGGTTGATCATCTTCTGCGTCGTGGTGGCGCTGCTTGTGCTCGGGCTGCTCCTGAGGGAGCCGTTCGCTGAGTTCCGCAAGCGGCGGCGCGAGCGTGCGCGCGAGCGCAAGAGGCAGTGGCGTCGCGATCGTGAGGCAGCTCGCGCGCAGCGCAGCCAGGAGCGCGCGATGAATCCGGCCAAGGCCGCCGCCCGAAAGGGTCCGCCGAGCTGGCAGCAGGTGGAGAAGAGGCAGGGCGGCAAGTGCTGGCTCTGCGGGACGCGCACCTACGCCGATGATCGACGGCGGGTTGCGGCGGGAGAAGAGCGGCTCGGATCCACCTACCCCACGGTCGACTTCGTGATTCCGATCGGCAGCGGTGGGACGTACGAGTACGACAACGCTCGCATCGCCCATCGGCACTGCCACGCGCTGCGAGTGGCCAATCCGGCGCGTACGACCTACGGGGCACCGAAGCGCACGTACTCGTCCTGATCGACGCGCGGCTCAGGCCTTCGTGATGACGTAGAACTTCCTGACGGTCTCGTCGACCTGCCAGGTGCCGTGCCACCCTTTCGGGTAGTGATGGATGAAGCCCGGACCGAACTCGTGGCGGGTTCCGTCGGCATCGGTGATCACGCCGCTGCCGGCGATGAAGTACATGACCTCGTTGATGCCTACCTTGCTGGATGCCCATGAGCCCGGGGTGCATTCCCACACGCCGGCCTCGGTTGTGTCGTCCTCGAAGAGGGTGAGGCTGGACTCCATCGGGCTGCCCGCGGTAGCACCGGGCTTGGCCGTGGCCTCGCCCAAGACGGCATTCGTGGCATCATCGATGGTCGCGGTCATGTGTCCTCCGGGTGTCTGGTTGTAGCGCGGCCACGATACTCATGTGGGTAGGCACTGTCAGGCAAGAAGGAGGTCCGGTGATGCGCCCGAGGCCGGACCTGACCGCGCATGCCCGGGAGATCGCGCCACTCCTGCTGGGTTCACTGCTGACATCGCGCGTGGGCGGAGTCCCCGTCACCGTGCGGATCACCGAGGTAGAGGCATACGGGGGAGTGGGGGAGGACCCCGGCTCGCATGCGTTCCGCCGCGAGACACCGCGGAACGCCACCATGTTCGGTCCGCCGGGACGTGCATATGTCTACTTCACGTATGGAATCCATTGGTGTTTGAACGTCGTAACGGGACCGACAGGTTCGGCCGGTGCCGTGCTGCTGCGCGCAGGGGAAGTTGTTGCGGGCGTTGACGTTGCGCGCGAGCGGCGGATATCGGCGCGCTCCGACCGCGATCTTGCGCGCGGTCCCGCACGCCTGACATCGGCTTTGGGCGTGACGGGGGAGCGCGACGGCCTGGACCTGTTCGCGGCTCGCTCCGTACTTCGTCTCATGCTCACCGAGCCAGCGAGCGATGCGAACATCGGTGTGAGCGCTCGCACGGGTGTCGGCGGTGCGGGCGCGGGAACGCCATGGCGGTTCTTCCTCCTCGGCGAGCCGTCCGTCAGCCTGTATCGCCGAGCGTCTCGCTGACCTAGGGTCAGCACATGGCGATGGACGAAGAGACCGGTAGTGAGCGGCATATCCTCGAGGAGCACCTCGACCAGAACCGCGCGACGGTGGTGCGCAAGGTCAGCGGCCTGACGTGGGAGCAGGCCACGCGCCGGCTCGGCCCGTCCGCGACGAGCGCTGCTGGCGTGGTCAAGCACCTGATCGATGTCGA